>PHAV01000008.1 GCA_002841765.1 Deltaproteobacteria bacterium HGW-Deltaproteobacteria-4
CTGGAAATCGGCACTCAATCAGTTTGCGATCATCTTCGGCGACAGGATGCCGACTTATTAACCGACAAACCCATTTACACAAAATCCTTTACAGGCCCCTTGCTTTTACCGTTGGGGGCGACCGCGCCCAGGTTCGCAAAAGGGGAGGACTGCCGCACCCCGCATTTGGGGCAGATCTCGGCCTTGGCTTTAATAATCGAGCCACATTCCGAGCAATATTTTTCGTCCAAACCTTTTTGCACTGTTTCGCTCATCATTCGCACCCTTTTGAGTAGGTTCCGTTCGAATCCGCACAGGTTATGTGCGTGCGCTGTTCTGGCGACTTCATTTCAGGAATCATCTCTATACTTGGCAACTTTGTGCATCTCGCAATGAATTTTTACTCGGTTTACAAAGAAGCAAGTAAACATAAATGCCGGTATTAATCGCCCACAATGCGATGACTCCATCAGCATCTACAGTAAACAAATTCCATTTTTTAAGCACGAAAATTTGCCCCCAAAACAGAAGAGACATACTGGCAACAGCCATGGCAATAAACAGCTTTACGGTAAGACTCTTTTTATCTGCACCCCCACTCAAACAACTGTGCGTATTTCTATAAATTTTTATTATGCCAAGGACAAGAACGACGAGACCTACACCAGAAGCACCGATAAGGACAAACCGAGGTGGTGCAAAAGCTGTTAACCCCCAAATAACGGCAGTAATGATGATTACATCTTTAATAGCATGTTAATCGGCATGCAATAATGACCCACCTAAAGGGGTAATCGGCGTCCAAAATTGACCCACCCCAGCATCCTCCTCCATTCTCTCGGAATCATCTGAGAGAGGAGGCACCCAAAAGGAGATGCTGTTAGTGGAATCCATCCGAAAGGTTCGCCTTGCCTACCACCGGGATCACAAGCCAATCAGAGAGATTGCCCGTGATTTCAATCTGTCCCGAAACACCATCCGCAAGATCATCAGAACCGACTCCACCGAGTTCACTTATGAACGGAAGACTCAGCCCAGACCAAGGCTGGAACCCTTCAAGGTGCAGTTGGCAGGGCATCTCACTGAAGACAGTGCCAAACCCGTTCGGCAGCGCAGATCAGCGCAACTCTTGTTCGAGCAGTTGCAGCGGGAAGGATTTGGTGGTGGCTACGACAGTGTGCGCCGCTATGTCCAGGATTGGCGGAAGACGAATGCCGGCCGAGAGATCAAAGCATTCATCCCGCTCTGCTTTGCCCCAGGTGAAGCTTTCCAGTTTGATTGGGGTTACGAGCAGATAGAACTTGGCGGGGTGAACGTCAAGATCAAGGTTGCACAGTTCCGCCTCAGTCACAGTCGCATGCCGTTCTGTGTCGCCTATATGCGGGAGACCCTGGAGATTCTGCTGGATGCGCATGTACGGGCCTTCGATTTTTACGGCGGAGTCTGCCGTAAGGGGGTCTACGACAACCTGAAGACCGTCGTGACCAAGGTCCTGATGGGAAAGGAGCGGGTGTTCAACCGGCGCTTCCTCTCTCTGGCTTCCCACTACCTGTTCGAGCCGGTAGCCTGCACCCCGGCCGCCGGATGGGAGAAGGGACAGATCGAGAAGCAGGTCGGCACCGTCAGGCAGCGCTTCTTCAATCAGCGGCGCAAGTTTGCCAGCCTGGACGAGCTCAACGAATGGCTGACAGAGCAATGCCTTGGTTTTGCCGCCAGTCGTAAGCACCCGGAGATTCTGGACAAGAGTGTTGCAGAGGTCTTTGCCGCCGAACGGGAACATCTGATCAGCGTCAAAGCCCCTTTCGACAGTTACCAGGAAACACCCGCCAAGGTCTCCTTCACCACTCTGGTCAATTTCGACCGCAACCGTTACAGCGTCCACGCCTCAGCCGTGGGCAAGACCGCCTCGGTTCGGGCCTATGCCGATCAGATCGTCCTGTTGGCGGACGGACAGACCGTCGGAGTGCACAAGCGGGAGTTCGGCCGAGACAAGACGATCTTCGACCCCTGGCACTACCTTGAGGTTCTTAAACGCAAACCCGGAGCACTCAGGAATGGTCTCCCCTTCAAGGATTGGGACCTGCCGTTGCCGCTCGCCCAAGTCAGAAAGGCCATGAACCATCGGCCTGATGGCGACAAACAGTTCGTGGGAGTTCTGTCGGCCGTCCTCACCCATGGGCTTGACGAAGTGATCAACGCCTGTGCGGAGGCCGTAGCGGCAAACAGCATTAGCCAGGGGGTCATCCTGAACATCCTGTCACGGACAGCGGAGCCGACCCCACCGACGACGGATTGCGATGTTCCTCAGCTTCCGGTTCTCAAGATGCCCCCCATCGCGGATTGCCGTCGTTACGATCTTTTGCTTGTGGGAGGTGCTCATGCTGCGTGAGCGCATTGTCACGGCCATGAGCGCTTTAAACCTTTACGGCATGAGGGGGGTCATCGACGAAGTGCTGGCGACCGGGATCAAGCAGCGCTCCACTCCGGATAAGATCCTGCTTAATCTTCTGGAGGCAGAACTTGCCGAGCGCAAGGCCAGAAGTATCCGCTACCAGATGGGGCTGGCAAAGTTCCCGGTCACCAAGGATCTGGACCGATTCGACTTCAATAGCTCGCCGGTCGACGAGGTTCACATCCATTCCCTCCTGGAAGGGCGCTTTCTGGCCGAGCATGGCAATGTCATCCTGGTCGGCGGGACCGGTACCGGCAAGACGCACCTGGCCGTTGCCATGGGGCGCCAGGCAATCAGAAACGGCCGACGGGGAAAGTTCTTCAATCTCGTCGATCTGGCCAACAGGCTGGAGCAGGAGAAACTCAACAACCGGGGTGGCAGGCTGGCAGAAAGCCTGACAAGGCAGGACTTCGTGATTCTGGATGAACTGGGTTACCTGCCGTTTTCAAAGAGTGGCGGGCAACTCCTCTTCCACCTGATCTCGAAGCTTTACGAGAGGACATCTCTCATTATCACGACCAACCTGACATTCGGGGAATGGCCGCAGGTCTTCAGTGACAACAAGATGACGACAGCTCTCTTGGATAGGGTTACCCATCACTGCGACATCATCGAAACAGGGAATGAAAGCTGGAGAATCAAGACAAGAACTTCAGACAAAAACTAACCGCTGGGGTGGGTCAATTTTGGACGCCGATGGGGGGTCAATTTTCAATGCCGATTGACACACCACCATTTAAAAAAGCCGCGGTCGCGGTTGGTTAACGACAAAGCGAGAGGAGCATTACACCGACCACCCCCAGCCCCTCCTTAAGCAAGGAGGGGGGCCTAAAACCAAATCGGGCGAAAAATTTTTCGCCCCTACGGCGGGCAAAGGCGGGCGGCCACAAGGGCCGCCCCTACCAGATCTCTGTTTTCGGGGTCCGGGTTTCCCCCTTTCGCCGCCACCGGAGCGCGGTGAACGTTTGGCGATAAAGGTGGACAAATGTTTGAGCGCAGCGAGTTTTGTCCGCCCGCCAAACGTCTGCCGGGCGCAGGGAACCCGCGCAGCGGGCCAGGCGATTGGGGCGCCCTTTTGCTGCTTACTCATTTTTGGCAAGCAAAAAGAGTAAGGCGTCGTCGGGGGCGCAACCCCCGGAACTTGGTCGGTTTAACCGAATGAAAAGCGGTCGCACACAACAGGTGCGCACCCTAGTTTATGGCGCCTGATCGGTGTCATTTGCCGTAGCATCCCCCTTTTCCCGCACCAGAATCCAGCCTTTGAATCTTTCAAACCCCGACCAGCGACTGAACTGATCGAGATAACTGTAGATCACCGGCACCACCGCCAGCGTCAGCAGCGTCGAGGAGAAGAGACCCCCGGCGATGGCGACCGCCATCGGCTGGCGGCTTTCGCTCCCTTCGCCGATGCCGAGGACGACGGGGATGACTCCGGCAATCGTGGAGATGGCGGTCATCAGGATCGGCCGCAAGCGGGTGGCGCCGGCTTCGACCAGCGCAGCGTCGAGGGACATGCCGGTGTGCCGCAACTGGTTGGTATAGTCGATCAGGAGGATCCCGTTTTTGGCCGCCAGGCCGATCAGCAGCACCAGACCGATCATCGAGTAAAGGTTGATCGTGTTGCCAAAAAGAAAGAGGAGACCAAAGGCACCGATAAAGGAGAGTGGCAGCCCCATCATGATCGCCATCGGTTGAGTGAAGCTCTCAAACTGGGCAGCAAGGACCATGTAGGTCAGGATGGTGGCGAGAAGAAAGGCGAAGAGCACATACTTGCCGGTTTCGCCGAGAGTTTCAGCACTGCCGGAAAATTTGGTGACGTAGCCTGCGGGGAGGATGGCATCGGCCATCGCCTGCACCTCGGGAATGGCGGTGCCGAGAAGTTTCCCCCCTTCGAGGGTGGCAAAGACGCTGGCGGAACGCTGGCGGTCGAGGCGGTTGATAACGCTCGGTCCGACCCCTTCTTCAAGGGTGACGAACCCGCTGACATCAAAAAGTTCACCGTCATTGCCGCGCAGAAAGATCCGCTGTACGTCCCCGGGGATCTGGCGCTGTTCCGCCTGCAGGCGCAAGCGGATCTCATAACTCTTCCCCCCCTCCTTGAAGGTGGCGACTTCGATGCCGCCAAGGAGAGCGCCGACGGTAGCGGCGATATTTTCGACATTGATCCCGGCTTCGGCGGCTTTTTCGCGATCGATCCGCACCCGCACCTCGGGTTTGCCGATCTCCAGGTCGCGGGAGACGCCGGAGTAGCCCGGGGAGTCCTCGATTTTGGCCATCAACTGACGGGAAGCACTGTCGAGAACGGCGATTTCCGGCCCCTGGATGACCAGTTGTACATCTTCAGCCCGCTGTCCGCCACCGAGAGGAGAGATAGCGGTAGCGTTGCCGCGGACGTCGGGGAGCTGGCGCAAAAACTGCCGCACCTCGCTCTGCACCTGCTGCTGTGAACGGCTGCGCTCGCTGCGCGGCACCAAAGTGACGAAGGCGACGGCACGGTTGGCGCCGCCAAAACCGGTAAAGGAAAAGAAATGACTGATTTCCGGAATCTCCTTGAGGCGCGTCTCCACGCGCCTCAAGACGTCGTCAGTCTTCTCCATGGAGTAGGACAAAGGCGTCTGCATGCGCACCATGAAGCGCCCTTGATCTTCCTGAGTGACGAGTTCCTGACCGAGCAGCGCATAAAGCCAGATGCCGCCGCCGAGAGCCAGGGCGGCGACGACGATCATGCTGGCGCGCTGCTGCAGAATCCGTCGCATACTCCAGCGGTAGAAATTTGCCGCTACGGCCATGATCCGGTCGAAAATGCGGAACAGCTGAAAATTACTGGAACTGAGGTTGAGAAAGCGCGAGCAGAGCATCGGGACGACGGTCATCGCCACGAAGGTCGAACAGACGACAGCAAAAGCGACGGTCACCGCGAATTCGTAGAAGAAACGGCCGATCATCCCGCCCATGAAGGCCACCGGCAAAAAGACCCCGGCCATGACCAGGGTGGTGGCAATGATGGCAAAGGAGATTTCATGCGAACCTTCAAAAGCGGCCTGCATCGGCCCCTTGCCGAGATCGGAGCGGTGGCGATAGATATTCTCGACCATGACAATGGCATCGTCGATGACCAGACCGACCGCCAGCACCAGCCCGAGCATGGTCATGTTGTTCAGGGTGAAGCCGAGGGTGTAGAGACAGGCAAAGGTGGCGATAATCGAGGTCGGAATGGCCACTGCGCTGATCAGGGTGGTGCGGATATTCTGCAAAAAGAGGAGGATGACCAGAGCGGCGGCAATCCCACCGAAGATCAACTGGATCTTGATCTCGGAAATCGACTGTTCGATAAAGCGGGTGGTGTCGGTGGCGATGTGGATATCCATCCCTTCCGGGAGGATACGGCGGATTTCCGGGAGGGCCTTCTTGACTTGCCGGGCAATCGCCACCTCGTTGGCTCCCGAGCGCGGCGAAACGCGCAGAGCGGCGGTCTTCAGCGTCTCCCCTCCCTGGGTAAAGCGGCCGGCGGGGCGGGACTCGTCGCGGCCGGCCTCAACGGCGCCGATGAGTCCGAGTCGGATCGGCGCGCCGTCACGGTGAGTGACGATCAAATCGTTGAACGCGGCGGCGGATTCAAATTCGCCGACGGTGCGGAGGAGGAATTCTTTGTCCAGCGAGTCGATCTTGCCGCCGGGAACCTCCAGGTGCTGGCGGCGGATAGCGTCGATGACCTCGTCGACGCCGATGCGGTAAGCCGCCAGGCGTTCACGCATCAGGCGGACATGGATCTGTTTTTCCCGGCCGGCACCGACACTGACTTCGCCGACCCCCTCGATCTTCTGCAACAGGGGCCGGATCTGCACGTCGGCGAAATAGGTCAAATCCTCGATGGCGCGCTGGCCAGTGACCGCCAGCCAGATGATCGGCTGGGCGTTGATGTCGAGTTTGTCGACCACCGGGATGTCGGCATCGCCAGGGAGACGGCGCAGCCGGGCTGAAATCTTGTCGCGCACCTCCTGGGCAGCAACGTCGATATCCTTGCCGAGATCAAAGGTGATGGTAATTCGCGAGCGCCCCTCCAGGCTTTCGGAGACGATGTGCTTGATGCCGCTGACACCGCTCACTGCATCTTCTAGGATATCAGTGATCTCGTTATCGACCTCTTCAGGTCGGGCGTTCTGCCAGAAGGTGGAGACGGTCACCACCGGATCGTCGATCTGCGGATAAAGGGAGACGCCGAGACGCGAAACGCCGATGAGTCCGAAGATCACCAGCGCCAGCACCAGCATGGTGGCGGTGACTGGCCGTTTGATCGAAATATCGGGGAGAAACATCGCTTACTCCTGCGCGCCGCCGGGGGCGGACGGAGACTTCGGCGCGACTCTCCCGCCGTCGCGGCTGGCGAACTTCCCTTCCAGGATCACCGCGCTCCCCGGCACCAGCTCGCTGTCGAGGAGTTGCGCCCATTGCGGGGTGATCCGGCCGAGGCGCACCGGCACCTTGCGGGCGATGTTGTCCTGCACGGTGTAAAGATAAGTCTCCTGCTCGGTCTGGATGATGCTTTCCCAAGGGACGGTGACAGCCTCGGCAAAGACATCGGTGATCACCGTCACCCGGGCGAAGAGACCAGGGCTGAGCAGTTTTGCGCCGTTATCAACCTGCGCCTTGACCTGAAAGGTGCGGGTCGCTTCGTCAACGCGTGGGGAAAGGAAGGAAATCCGGCCGCTGAAGGTCCGGTCCGGGTAAGGCGCCACCTGCAGGTTGACGGTCTGCCCGAGAGAGAATTTGGGCTTGAACTTCTCCGTCACCTGAAAAGAGATCTCGAGCGGGTCGAGATCGACCACCGTCACCACTGGGTCGCCGACCTTGAGATAGTCGCCCGACGACAGGGTGCGGACACCGGCCACGCCGTCGAAGGGGGCACGGATCACGGTATCGGCCAGCCGCACCTCCTCCCCGACGAGATTGGCCCGGGCCTGCGCGATCTGCGCCCGCACCTCGGCGATTTCGGTTTCGAGGTTGTCGAACTGCAGCTGAGAAATCAGTTTTTTATCCAGCAGCGGCCGGTTGCGCTCCAGGGTGCGCAGCTTGTTCTCAAGGCGGGCATTGAGTTCGCTGATCTGGGCTTCGAAGTTGACAATATTGGCGCGAACCCTGGCCGCATCGAGGCGCACCAGCACCTCCCCCTTGCGAACCGGCTGCCCCTCACGAAAAGCTATCTCCACCACCCGTCCCTCGCTTTCGCTGCGCAGGGAGACATCGTGACGGGCGGTCAACGTGCCGACCTGTTCAAGGATCAATTCCACCCGCCGGGTCGTAACTTCCCCGAGCAGCACCGGCACCGCCGGCGCTTCCGGACGGGGGGCCTCACTCTTTTTCTCGCCACAGCCGCCCAGCAGTACAAGAAGGAGTGCCAGCAGGGGGAGGAAAGGGCGCTCAGTTGCGGACATGCAGGTTCTCCTTGTCTTCGAGGGGGTGAACGATATTGCGGCGCTCCAGATTAGCACCCATGGCGCGGAAAAGACTGCTCAAGCCCTGATTGAAGTCGACCAGGGCGTTGGCTTTGCGCACCCGGGCCTCGATGACACTGTCCTGAAAATCGAGGATGCGGAAGGTATCGGTCAGCCCCTCGCGCAGGCGCTCCATCTCCTGACTCAGAGTGATATCAGCAAGCTGCTGAAAACGCTCCGCCACCTGCACCCGCTCAAAGCCGCGTTCGACAGCAGTGAAAGCGTTGCGTACCTCGGTCTCCACTGTACTCTCCAAACTCTTCAAGCGGTACAGGGCCTGGCGTTTTTCATGGCCGGCCCGCCGGTAGCGGGCAGCGGCGGCGCGGTTGTCCAGGGGGTAGTCAAAGCGCAAGCCGGCAAACCAGACATAGCCGTCACCACTCGCTGCCTGATCGAGGGAACGCCAGTAATCTCCACGGTTGGCCTGAGCGCCCGCGCTCGCCGGGCTCTCAAGCTCACCGGAAAGTCCATTGACGCCGAGGGAGGTTTCGAGGTCGAGGCGCGGCAGCTTCTGGTTCTGGAAAAATGCGAGGCGGATATCGCGACTGACGATCTCCAGACGTTGGCGTTCGAGGTCGGGGCGCGCCAGCAGTGCGGTGTTCAGGGCCGTCTCCAGCGGCGGCCAGAGCTGCTCGGTGCCGGGCAGGGTCTCGGTGCGTAGCAACTCGGCGACGAAGGGGTCGTCGTGACTGATTTCAAGGAGATTCTTGAGTCGGTTGGCGGCAATCTCCATCTGCTGGCGGGCGAAGACCACCTGCTCATCGCGGGCGGCGCCGGCGGTCTCGGCTTCCTGCACTTCGGTAATCGGCACGATGCCGGCCTCGAACTTTTGACGGTTGCCGTCGAGGAGCTCGCTCGCCAGTTCCCGTGACTCGATCCGCAAGCGCAGGATTTCATGCGCCCGCGCCAGCTCGAAATAGGTCAACTCAAGCGCTTCGACGAGGCGCTGGGCCTGGTCGAGATAGCCGAAGCGGGCCTGTTGCAGTCGCTGGTTGGCGACTTGCAGGTCCGCGCTGTTGACGGCACGGCCAAAGTCCCGCAGCAACGGCTGGGTAAAATCGAGAAGCAGGAACGTACGATATTCCGGGTCAAGAGCGGAGGAGAGGGCATTGCTGCTCAGCCGGGCATTCTCCAGCGCCAGGCGGGCGTCAAGACCGCTGCGAAACTCCTTACTGAGGCCGATTGCCGCCCCGTACAGCCGGCGGCGGGCATAGTCATCGTCGAAGGAATCGGAGGCCGTGGGGGTTCTTTCTCCGGTCGCGGAGACGACGGCATCGACAACCGGGTCGAAACGCGCCGTTTCGGCCGTGACATCCTCGCGGCTTATGGGGACATTAAGTCGCTCGGCCTGCAGGACGAAATTGCGCTCCAACCCGCGGTAAAGCACCTCCTGCAGGGAAAGGAGCCGCCCCGGATCGGCGAGACTCTCCGCCATGACCGGCCCGGCGGCAAGGACAATCGCCAACAAAAACGTGACAGAAGCTATGGCTCGCAGCATCGATGCTCTTCTCCTTGACTCACTGTCAGCTTCCTTCGCCAGGCGGGAAAGTTGTCTGATGACCGGCCGGTCAAATTGATTTTCTCGGGAATCATGATTACCGGATAATGCCTTCCCAGTATTGAAAATACTATTTTGATTGTCAAGATTAACCCCCGCGAACCCACTGGTGCGAAAGGCGGATTTTTCTCACCCGCTCGGTGGCGGCACCCCATGCAGGGCGCACATGACACGATCAGGGGCCAGCGGCGACCCGGCGCGGAAACGGCAGCCGCCGGCACAATCGACGAGGACAGGACAGCCCCGGCACTCAAGGCTGGCGGTAGAGATATGCCGGAGCTGCCGCCAGCAGGCGAGGAGCCCCTGGCGGGCATCACCGAGGGACTCTCCGGCGTAGAAACCGCACTTCACCGCCTTGCCTGAGGGGAGGACCGTTAACAGGTAGCGGCCACAGGCAAAGCCGTCCGAAGCGCCGTGATAGCCGCCGCCGTAGGCGCGCTGCAGCAGGGGGACACCCTGTTCGACAGGAACAAGGAGCTGTGGATAGTCAAGGAGATTTCCGGCCGGACAGAGAAGATCGATCCCCCATTGCCGGGCACCGATCTTCTGGATAAAGCGCTCCAGGCGGGGGAACTCAGCGACATTCTCTTGATGGACCATGGTGGCGATGGAGAGGGGAATTCCGGCAGCCCGGGCAGCCGCCAGGCCCCGCCTGGTACGGTCAAAGCTCCCGGCTCCCCGCAGCCGGTCATGGCCGCGGCGCCAGCCATCGAGGCTGACCTGCAGCTCTTCAACCTGCAGCCAGCGCATGGTTGCAGCGGTGAGCAGGGTTGCATTGGTCAGCAGCACCCGGCGCAGCCGCAGCCCCTTGGTCTCTTCGACAAATTCCCGCAAGGCTGGGTAAAGGAGGGGTTCGCCACCGGAAATGAGCAGGCGCAGCCCGCCGTGGGCGGCGAATTCGCGCGTGATGGCTAACGCCTCTGCGAGGGCTAACTCCTCCGGCCGCGGCGGCCCAAGATAGCAGTGGCAACAGCGCAGGTTGCAGCGGTGCGTCAGTTGCAGTTCAAGATAGCGCAGAGACGGCGCCGGACAGGCAGCGACGATGATCGACTCCGGCGCCGGATCAGGGCGCGGCAGGGCTTCGAGCAGCCCTTCGTCGAGACAGTAGCTCACAAACGTCGCATCCGTGGTCAGCTCCCGTCCCCGGCGCGTACCGTCACAGCGCGCCAGAAAGCTCAGGGCACTTTCGTCGAGCTCATAGAGTTCGTCCTCCCCGCAATGATAAAGACAGGGCTGTTCCAGACGCTTCAGGGAGGCCTGGGGGTGGAGGCGCAGATAACCGTCACGCCACATGTGCCGCACCTTCCGCCGCCGCCGCAAGCACGGAGCCGCTTAGTCTGCCGCGCTCCCTGAGAAGCTGGAGGAGGAGATAGCCGCCGCACGGCTCGGTCTCTGCGGAGCGGCGGTCCGAGTGAAAGTCACAACCGTCAACGGCAAAGGGACAAGGGCGACAAAGGAGCCTTTCCAGCTCCAAGTCCTCCTTCTGCCAGCGCCGGCGCGCTTTTTCCCCGGGAGAGGGGAGGGTCGCCGGAACCAGACAGCCGCGCAGCACCAACTCCGCCAGAACCAGGGCGCCCTGACAGGCCATCTCTTCTTTAACGCCGGCACGGAAAAAAGAACAAAAGGGGTGACAGAGATAGCTTTGCACCATAGTTTTCGACATAGACCCTCGCAACACGAAAAAAATGGGCCGACAGTGAATGCTGTCGGCCCTTTAGTTGTAAAGTTCCTTGGAAGTCAGCATGTTTGACTGCATTTACACATGCCTTTGGCCGCCTGTTTGACCTTTTTTATCTTCATGGCTGCGCTCCTTTCCCTCTAAAGTGACGGACTGTTAAAACTTTAAACTGGGGAATGACGATGTCAAGTCCCCGGGCGGTGAAAGCTCCACCTACTCCTTTAATTCAAAGGAGACCTTGATCACCACCTGATATTCGGCGACCTTCCCGTTCTCACCGACATGGCCGCGGATATCCTGCACCTCGAACCAGGAAATTTTATCCAGCGTGCTTTGCGCCTTGCGCAAAGCCGTCTCGATGGCAGCCTCGATCCCCTTGGACGAGACCCCGATGATCTCCACCTTCTTATAAATCCGCTCTCTGCCGTACATGACGTTCTCCTTTCGTGCTGCCGACTTGCTCAGCTGCCGCAACCCTTACACTGATCGCCACCGTCACCCAGCCAGGCGATGTCGGGAAGTTGCCGCGGGCTGCAGACATTCTTCGGATCGTGGGCCTTTGCCCCGCAATTTTCGCATTCAACGGTGGGGTTCTCTGCCAGACTTTTTACCAGAGCTTCGTTCTCCTTCGCCGCTAAAGCGCACATGTGCAACTTGTGCATAATGCTATCGCATTCCATACTCATCCTCCTTGGATCTCGATTTGCCAGCAGAGCCTCAACTCTCTCTTATTCAAACACAAAACAGAGGATTGGCAACGGGAAAATGTTAAGGCCGGGATTATTGCAGAGCGGCGGCAAGACGGTGGTCGCGCTTATAAAGATCGTTCCGGAAATTGAGGGTGCCGTCCACCTCGACCCAGGCGGTAAAGTAGAGGAGGTAGACCGGGACCGGGGTCGGCAGGAGGACGACAGCGCTGACCGCATCCTGCAATGCTGCGTCAAAGCTGGCGGGGGACGCCAGCGGGGTGCCGCGCAGCAACAGCTGCGCCAGCGCGAAGGGCTTTTCGATGCGGATGCAGCCAGAGCTGAAGGAGCGCTCCTCACGTTCAAAGAGCTTGGGGGTCGGGGTGTCGTGCAGGTAGACCGTGTAACGGTTGGGAAACATAAATTTGATGCGGCCGAGGGCGTTCTTCGGACCGGGATCCTGGCGGAGGTGATAAGGGAAGTTTCCCGCCCCGAGCTGCTGCCAATTAATCGCAGCGGGATTGAGCAGCGTCCCGCCGGGACGGGTGAAGACCTTGATGCCGTTTTTGTCCAGATAGCCGACATCTGCCTGAATCTTGGGGATGAGATCAAGAACGGCAAGATTCCGTGGCACCTCCCAATAGGGGTTGAGGACGAGGTAGGTCATGCTCCCGACAAAGGCCGGCGTCTGACGCAGTTGGCGGCCAACGATAACGCGCATATCCAGAATGCTCTCGCCGTTCTCGATCAATTCGAGGTGGAAGGCGGGGAGATTGACGCGCAGATGGCGTTCGCCAAAGAAGCGCGGCAGCCAGCGCCAGCGTTCGAGATTGACGGCAAGCTGGCGGGCCCGTTCTGACGCCGGGACATTGAGGGCGGCAAGGGTCTGGGGGCCGACGATGCGGTCGGCGAGCAGTCCGTGCCGGCTCTGAAAGCGCCACACCGCCGCTTCGAGGCCAGTGTCGAAAATTTCACCCTGCCCCTCGGCGGCCGGAAGATCGCCGCTCACGACTAAGCGCTGCCGCAGCGCCACCACCTCCGCTCCACTCGCACCGGGCCGCAGCGGGGGTTTGAAGGTCAGCCGCGGCCAGCCGCCGACAGCGGCGAGAAGCTGCAGATCCTGCCAGGCGCGACGCAGGGCAGCGTAGGCAGGAACTGGAGGGAGGAGGGCCTGCAGGGAGTCGTTGATGCGACCGCTGGTCAGCGCCTGGTTGAGCATCCGTAACGGATCGGCCTGTTCGCGGGGGATATGCCAGTCACGATCGACCTGAGCAGGAACAGTACGGCCGTTCAGGTAATGGGAAGAAAGGGACATGAAGGCATCGCTGAGCAGGAGGTCGAGCTCGGCGGCAATTTGCGGGGTCGGAGCGGAAGAAAACCGCTGAAAAAGGTCGGTGAGGACAAAAAGGTGGTAGGTGCGAGGATCAAGCCCTTCCCCGGCCGCCGCCGGGAGGGAGGCGAGGAGTTCTGCAGCTGACGGCAGAAGCTGGTAGCCATCGCTCCAGGCAGGCTGAAACTGGCGATCTTGATAGAAGCGCGCCAGAGAGGAACTATAGCGCAGTGTCTCTGTGCCGACGCTGCGGGCGACAGAGACGCGGCGCAACTGCGGCGCGATCTCGTTGTCGGCGGCAAAAGCAGGGGAAAGTAACAAGGCAATGAAAGAAAACAAGAAGGCAAAGCGAATCATGCCGCAAGTGTAACGGTAATGGACAACTTTGCAAGGACGAATTACCAGCGCCGAACGGGACCGGAATCGATATGGACGAAATCGGAGCGGGGGTAATAGCCGACGCCGCCGCGTCCCAGGAGGAGGGCCGCCTCCTTGAGACGGGCGAGTTGCACACCGGGGATGCGGACATCAAGAGCGCGACCCTGCAGATGGAGACTTTTGCGGGCAACCCCGCGACCCTTGCTCTCCAGCAGAGCATTGTAGCGGGGAGAGCGATAGGCCGAGATGATATGAATATCGTGGCCGCCGCCGAGTTGCTGATCGAGAAGAGCGAGGTAGTCAAGGGTACGGGGGTCGATGGGGTGAATCTCATTGGTGTGGTGGCAACGCAGCAAGTGGTCAAGCTCGCCGAGGGCGGTCGGATCGTAAGCACCGGCGGGGGTGCGGTAGGCAACGTTAAGACGCTCGCCGGTGTGAGTGTTGAGGAGGGAAAGGGGGGAAGACAATGGCATGCTGGCAAATTTCCCCCAGCTCAATCGGGGACGCAAAAGGGCCAGCGTCGTTGCGAAAAAAGAGATTTTGAAAAAATCGCGGCGGCTACGGGGAACAGAAAAAAACATCATAACCCTCTAATGAATTGATTAATCGATGTTTTTTATAACAGATTTACGGCCTTCCCGTCAACCCCTCGCGTTCTTTGACTGTCTAAGAAAGGCGTTCGCGCCCGGTTTGCACAGACGGCACCGGGTGATAGAAAAGCAAACCCAGGGCGGCGATAACGGCAAAGATGCAGCCAACGACAAAGGTGGCGCTCGCCCCCCAGATGCTCCACAGGGCGCCGGCAATGACACTCGCCAGCAACAGCGCGCCCCCGCTGACCAGATTGAAGACGCCGAAGGCGGTGCCGCGCAGCTCGGCCGGCGCATTGTCGGCGACGAGCTTGGCAAACAACCCCTGGGTAAAGGCCATGTGCAATCCCCAGAGGGCGGCGCCCGCAAAGGCGGCGAGAGGAGTGGTGGCCGATGCGAGAATGAGATCGGCGGCGATCAGCAGCGCCAGGCCGATGAGCAGGAGGGTGCGGGGCCGCATCCGATCGGCAGCGGCCCCGGCCGGATAGGCGACGGTGGCGTAAAAAACATTCATGACGATCATCACCAGCGGCACCAGGCCGAGGCTAAGTCCGACATCCTGGGCGCGCAGCACCAGAAAGGCTTCACTGAAGCGCGCCAGGGTAAAGACGCCGCCAAGGAGGACGACCAGCCAGTAGCGCCATGGCAGACGGCGGATCTCCAGCGGATGAAGCGGCAGCCTAGCGGGGCGACCGGGGGCGGCACGTTCCGGTTCGCGGACAAAGACGATGAGCAGCCCTACGGCAATGAAGGCCGGCAGGACGGCGACCCACAACACTGCCCGGATGTCGCCAGCGAACCAGATCATGCCAGCGACCGCGAGGAGCGGCCCGAGCAGGGCACCGACAGAATCAAGGGCCTGGCGCAACCCGTAGGCAGCACCGCGCAGCTGTGGCGGGGAGATATCGGCGACCAGGGCATCACGCGGCGCACCACGGATGCCCTTACCGACGCGGTCGACAAAGCGTGCGCCAAAGACCCAACTGATCGAGGTGGCGAGGGGGAAGATAGGCTTGGTGAAGGCGGCGAGGGCGTAACCGGAGACGAGGAGAAATTTGCGCTTGCCGAGGTAGTCGCTGAGGGCGCCGGAGAAGACCTTGGTGATGGCGGCGGTCGCTTCCGCCACCCCTTCGAGGATGCCGATGGTGACCATCGAAGCACCGAGGGTGGTGACCATGAAGACCGGCAACAGGCTGTGGATCAGCTCGGAGGAGATGTCCATGAACATCGATCCGAACCCAAGCGCCCAGATCCCCAGCGGTAAAGCGCGGATCGTCTTCAGCAGGGCACGGGGACCATGCGGATGGACTAGACTCTCAGGGTTCACCAACCTGGCTCCATGATGTATTTATAAAGCTACAAATGGGCAGCGCGCTCGTCAAGACACTCGTAATCACCCGCCGCAAATTCCCGGCAAACCCAGGGCCGCACTTCGTAAATCGTACACTTCATCGTTTTGCGGTCGACAGCCACGCACCAGCCATCCTCCCCTTGCGCCATGAACTCGACCCCCGTCTTGTCTTTCACAATCAAATTCGCGGGGACGCCAGTCTCGGTAATGAGCATGACTTGCAAGCGGCAGCAGCAGGCCTGACAGTTGGCACAGGTCACCGTTGGATCATGTTCGGGGAGTTCTTCAATGATCATAGTTTGCGTGTAATGGCTCCACAGGCGAATGAATAACCGGCTGCCGGCCGGGACCGGCGACCACAGATTGATCGTAGCTGAACCTCGGGGAGTGGACCAGCCGTCAGCGCCGGAAGAGGGCAAGGAGCAACGAAAGAAGGACACTGACTATCAGCATCGAGGTAATCGGGATAAAGACCTTGCTCCTCTCCCCTTCGATACGAATATCCCCCGGCAGACGCCCGAACCAGTTCAGGGCACCGGGGACGAAGTGCAACAGCACCCCGAGGGCGAGAAGCAGGCAGCCGGCGATGATCAGGGTGCGGGACATGGTGGCCTCTACCCCCGCAACTTCTTCCTGATCCCGTTCAACAACAAACTGTTACTAACCACCGAAACACTCGAAAAAGCCATCGCCAGTCCGGCAAATTCGGGTTTGAGGATCAGGCCGAAGTGCGGGTAAAGGAGGCCGGCGGCAACGGGGATGCCGACGATATTGTAGAAGAAGGCCCAGAAGAGGTTCTGGCGAATCTTGCTCAGGGTGGCGCGGCCAAGACGGATGGCGCGCTCGACGTCGAGGAGATCGCCGCGCACCAGGACGATGTCACCGGTCTCCTTGGCGACGTCGGTGCCGCTGCCGATGGCAATGCCGATATCGGCCGCCGCCAGGGCCGGGGCGTCATTGATGCCGTCGCCGACCATCGCCACCCTTTTCCCTGCGGCCTGCCAGCGCCGCACCACCGTCAGCTTGTCGCCAGGAAGGACTTCCGCCTCGACCTCGCTGATGCCGAGGGTGGCGGCAACCGTCTGCGCTGCATCCTTGCGATCGCCGGTGATCAGCGCGGTTTTTAGGCCGAGGGCATGCAGGCGGCGGATCGCCTCGATTGCTTCCGGCTTGACCGTGTCGGCGAGGGCGATGAGACCGAGGAGTTGTTGATTGCGGGCGATAAAAACCATCGCCTTCCCCTCCCCGGCCAGCCGCGCTTCTGCAGCGGCGAGGGGAGAGAGATCGATTCCCTCGCGCTCACAGAGGCGGCGATTTCCCGCGACGAGGGCGGCGCCTTCACTCTGAGCTATGAGGCCGTGGCCGCCGACTTCGCTGACATCGGTGAGAACCAGCGGAGCGAAATTGCTGCCGACAGCATGGGCAACGACCGCCGTCGCCAGGGGATGTGTACTGCTCGATTCGATGGAGAGAGCGATGCGCAGCAGTTCCTCTGCATCAATCCCGCTGACCGGGAGGAGATCGGTGACCCCGAAACTGCCGCTGGTCAGGGTGCCGGTCTTGTCGAAGAGGACGGTGTCGATGCGGGCGACATTCTCCAGGGCAGAGGCGCGCTTGAAGAGGATACCGCTCCCCAGACCGATGGAACTGCCGACCATGATCGCGGTCGGCGTCGCCAGGCCGAGGGCGCAGGGACAGGCGATGACGACGACGGCGATGGAGAGTTGCAGGGCAAAGACAAACTCGGCGCCAACGAGGAGCCACCCAGCCAGAGTGAGGAGGGCAAGGACAATGACGACCGGGACAAAGATGGACGATACCTTGTCAACGAGGCGCTGGATCGGCGCCTTGTCTGCCTGGGCGTCTTCGACCATGCGGACGATGCGCGACAGAACCGTCCCGGCACCGACGGCAGTGGCGCGGATGGTCAGGAGACCGCTACGGTTGATCGTCGCACCGCTGACGCTTTCCCCCGGCCCCTTGGCGACCGGGGCAGCTTCGCCGGTGAGCATCGCTTCGTCGATCGCCCCTTCGCCGCTTTCGATGACCCCGTCGACGGCAATCCGCTCGCCGGCTTTCACCAGAATCAGGTCGCCGATCTGCAAGGTGCGGGTCGCAACTTCACTCTCAACACCGTCGCGCAGCAGGCGCGCCGTATCCGGCTGCAGGGTAAGGAGTTCGCGCAGCGCCCGACTCGCCCGGCCGCGCGCCCGGGCTTCGAGCCATTTTCCGGCACGGATAAAGGTGACGAGCATCGCACCGGTTTCGAAGAAGTTATGGGCGTGCGGGCCGAGGAAACCGAGTAGGGCGAGGATCGAATAGCCCCAGGCGGCAGAGATGCCGAGCGCGACAAGGACATCCATGTTGGTGCTGCGGTTGCGCAAGGCATTCCAGGCGCCGGTGTAAAAAGTCAGTCCGGCGCTGAACTGCACGATCGTCGCGAGCAGAGCGCTGATCCAGAGGCCAACCCCTTCATGTCCACCGGCAAACATGAGGAGGGCCACCGGCGTCGTCAGTATTGCCGAGAAGATCAGCCAGTATAAGTCGCGGCGGGCTTCCTCGCCGGCTGGCGAATCACTCTCCAGGGATGACGAGGTATAGCCGAGGCCGGAGACGCGAGCGGCGATCATCTCCGGGGAGATGGTCGCCGCTGTGTAATCGACATGTAACGTTTCACTGGCAAAGTTGACGGTCGCCGCATCGACGCCATGAAGAGCGGCAATCTCCTTCTCGATCTTTCCGGCGCAGTTGACGCAGTGCATGCCGCCGATGCGCAGTCGCAGTTCACTCATGAATCACTCTCCGGCACCAACAGCAGGGCAGCCAGAGGCGGCGTCGCCCGGAGGGCATCAAAATCAGGATCCTTGCGGGCCTCTTCGAGAAAGCGGGGATCAAGGGCAATCGCCCGCGCCAGCGATCCGGCCGCTTCTTCGGGGTCATTGCGCAGGGCATAAACACAGGCGCGGTTGTAATGCGCCAGAGCGTATTGATCGTTGCGAGCGATAATCGTTTCGAAACAGAGGAGGGCTTCCTCAACCCGGGACAGGTCGAGGAGGAGATTCCCCTTATTATTAAGGGCGTAATCGGAATCAGGATCGCGCTTGAGACTCTCCTCGATGGCAACGAGGGCGCCAGGGATATCTCCTTTGCGTTCAAGGATGACCGAGCGGTAAAAGAAGGGTTCGGGATGATCAGGGTCGGCACGATGAGCGGCGTCGAGAGATTTGCGCGCCTCCTCAAAGCGGCCGAGTTCGAGCAGGAGCATCCCCCGCTCGATGAGGGCATCAAAGAAGTTGGCATCGATCTTTAACGCCGCATCGAGATCACGCAGCGCTTCTTCGCGCTGTCCCTGGCGCTGCAAAGTGTGGGCGCGGTTAAAGTAGAAGTTGGCAACCGTCGCATCACGGCTGATCGCTCGGTTGTATGCCTGCAGTGCTTCTGCCTCCCGCTCCAGACCGGCGAGGGCAAAGCCGCGGCCGTTGTGGCTGGCGGCATCTTGCGGATTAATCAGCAACGCCTTGTCGAAGCTCTCGATTGCTTCTGCGAAGCGGCCGAGACGATTGAGCGCAAAACCGCGGTTGTAATAAGCATCGGAGGCATCAGGGAGACGGCGCAGCGCTTCGTCGTAACAGTGCAGCGCTTCTTCCACCTTGCCTTCTTCGTCGAGGGAGTTGCCGAGATTGATATAGGCTTCGGGGAAATCGGGCTGCAACTCGATGGAGCGGCGGAAATGATTGATCGCTTCATGGTTGGAACCGAGCCGCTGCAGCAGGACCCCGTAGTTGTGGTGCAGGGCACCGTTCTTCGGGTCGAGGCGCAGGGCACGCTGATAGATCACCAGCGCCTTGCCGGTATCATTCAGGTTGGCCGCAGCGACGGCACAAAGATTCAGCGCATCAAAATCAAAGGGGTGGTCTTCCAGATATTCTTCGGCCAGTTCGAGAGCGGTGGTGTTGTCGCCGCGATCGAGAGCCTCCTGGGCCAGAGTGATATCGTCTTCGTCGGCTTCTTCGCCGAAAATATCATCAAAATCGTCGAACTCTTCGTCCATAATCGTCTCAACTTCGACTAAACTCCGCGCAAAGCTGACGCGGGAGGATCTTTATAGCAGAGTTCAAGGCAAAATGCACCTGCTTGCATGGAAAAGGGAGCGACAATCATTCACTGCTTTGTTATACTTTCGCCGGCTTCAACCCTTGCCGGTAAGTTCCTCTGCTGTAAAAGAATAATGTTCCCGACAGAATTCGCAAGTCACGGTGATCTCCTTCTCTGCAAGGAGGGGACGGCGCTCCTCCTCCGGCAGCAGAGCCAGAATCGCCAGAGCCTGCCGGCGGCTGCAACTGCAATCAAATACCAGCGGCAGGGTCGCCTGGTGGATGGTTTCAATGCCGCTGAAGATGCGGTCCAGAATCGCTTCCGGAGTCAGCCCTTCACGCAGCAGCGAAGTCAGTGGCGGCAGGGCAAGCAGGCGACTTTCCAGCTCCGCGAGTTGCACATCATCCGCCCCGGGCAGCGCCTGAATAAGGAAACCTCCGGCCACGGCTATATGGCCGTCTTCACTGGGCAGCACCCCGAGTCCGACGCTGGAGGGGATCTGCTCCGAAGTGGTGAGATACCAGGCGAGATCCTCAGCAACTTCACTGCTGACCAACTGCACCATGCCGCGATACGGCTCCCCGAAACCGAGATCCTTGCTGACATGGAGAAATCCGGCCTTGCCGATGGCGCCGGCAACATCGAAACGCTCGTTGCGGGGAGGGAGATTGCTCAGCGGTTGGCGAATGGAGGCGCGCACCCGGCCGTTGGCATCGGTCTCGGCCGAGAGTTTTTGCAGCGGGCCGTTCGCCTCGATCTGCAGAGCCAGGCGCTGCTCATCCTTGAGCAGCGAACCGAAGAGGGCGGCACCGGTGACGAGGCGACCGAGAGCGACCGATGCAGTAAGATCGGTCCCCTGGCGCTGACAGATGGCATCGACCAGCATTGTCGTCTCGGCGGCACAGGCGCGCAGCGAGCCGTCCTTTGTCATAATTCGTACCAGATGGTCGGCCATAATTTTATTCTCCAGATTTTTTGTTTGATGGGGCATCGCTTGCTGCACCCGATCTTTTGACTTTCCAGCCAACTGAATTACTATTTACACCAAGGAGTGCCTGCAATGAAAGTTATTCTCCCTGTTGCCGGGAAAGGGACGCGCCTGCGCCCGCACACCCATACCAAAGCAAAATCGCTGGTGCATGTTGCCGGCAAGACCGTTCTCGAACATATTATCGGCCGTCTGACTCATCTGCAGGTCGAGGAATTTATCTTCATCACCGACGAGCACGGCGATCAGATTGCCGCGCAGATGAAAAAATCCTTTCCGCAGCTGACCTGCCGTTATGTGGTGCAAAAGGAACGTCTCGGTCCGGCCCACGCCGTCCTCCTCGCCGCCCCCTACCTGTCGCCCGGCGACGACCTCCTTATCGTCTTCAACGATACCATCTTTGTCGCCGACCTGAGCCGCATCCCGGAACTTGCCAAGGAGTGCGACGGCCTCATTTACTCGCATGTGGTTGAAGATTACCAGCGCTTCGGCGTCAATGTCGTCAAGGACGGGATCATCGTCGATATGGTCGAAAAACCGGAGACGCCGATCTCCCGCCTTGCCCAGGTCGGCCTTTACTACCTGAGCGACGGCGTCCGCTTCATGAACTATATCCAGACCTCGGTCGATGCCGGCGACACCGTCAAGGGGGAGTACTACCTGCCCGCGGTCTTCATGCGCATGATTCACGACGGCCTGACCTTCTGCGCGCCGGAGATCGATGCCTGGCTCGACTGCGGCAAGCCCGAGACCCTCCTCGAAACCAACCGCTATCTCCTCGACGGCCGCCACCATTGTCACGGCGAAGCAGTCAACTCCGTCCTCATCGACCCGGTCCATATTGCCGAGGGGGCCCTCGTCCGCAACAGCATTCTTGGTCCCAATGTTTCGGTCGCTGCCGGTTCGGTCATCAGCGGCAGCATCATCCGCGATTCGATCATCAACCTCAATAGTGAAGTGACCGGGATGCTCCTGAATGGGAGCATTCTCGGCGATTCCGTCCGTCTCAGCAGCACTGCCCGTAAAATGAACATCGGTGATCATTCGATCATCGAAATGGAAGGTTAAGTCCTTATGTCCAGCCGCCCGACCTCCCTGATCTGCCCGGATCCGCTCCTGACGCAGCTTCCACCCCTGCAGCTCGATGCTGAAGCCTTGACCAGCGATTTCCGCTATTACTACAGCAACCACCTCGGGCGCGACGCCCATTGCCGTTCGGCGCATTATGCCTATAGCGCCCTGGCGCTCATGCTCCGCGATCGCCTCATGGAGCGCTGGAAAGCGACCCGCCGCGCCGAAGAGGAGAATAACAGCCGCACCACCTTCTACCTTTCTCTCGAATTTCTCATGGGTCGCCTCCTCAGTAATGCCATGCTTAACCTCGGGGTCACCGCGGAAGTTAAAAAAGGGCTGAGCGGTTTTTCCCTCGACATCGAAGACCTCGTCGACTCCGAACCGGATGCCGGCCTCGGCAACGGTGGTCTAGGTCGCCTCGCCGCTTGCTTCCTCGACAGCTGCGCCACCCTGCAACTGCCGGTCGTCGGTTATGGCATGCGCTATGAGTACGGCATGTTTCGCCAGACGATCGTCGATGGCCGCCAGGTGGAAGAACCGGAGCACTGGCTGCGGCACGGGAATCCCTGGGAAATTGAACGCTCGGAATATGCCCAGCGGATCAAGTTCGGCGGACGAACCGAATCGAGCCGCGCCCCCGACGGTGAAATTTCCGTGCGCTGGGTCGAGACCAGCGACATTGTCGCCATCCCCTATGATCTCCCGATTCCCGGCTTTCAAAACGGCACGGTCAACACCCTGCGCTTGTGGAAAGCAGAGGCGACGGAAGAGTTCAATCTCGGGGACTTTAATGCCGGCAACTATCCGGAAGCGGTCGCGCAAAAGAATGCTGCCGAAAATATCACTATGGTCCTGTACCCGAATGACTCCAGTGAGTCAGGGAAACTCTTACGACTAAAGCAGCAATACTTCCTCGCCTCTGCCAGCCTCAAGGATGCTATGGACCGCTGGACCGGTCGCCACGGTCAGGACTTTTCGGGTTTTGCCGACAAAAACTGTTTTCAGCTTAACGATACCCACCCGAGCTGTGCCGTCCCCGAGCTGATGCGCCTGCTCATCGATGAAAACGGGCTGGGCTGGGACGAAGCCTGGGCGATAACCAGCCATACCATGGCCTATACCAATCACACCCTCCTTCCCGAAGCGCTGGAGCGTTGGCCGGTCCCGCTCTTCGGTAAGCTCCTCCCCCGACTCCTCGAAATCATCTACGAAATCAATGCCCGCTTTCTCGCCGAAGTCGCGCGGCACTGGCCCGGCGACCGTGAGCGCCTGCGCCGCATGTCGATCATCGAGGAGGGAGAGACCCCCCAGGTACGCATGGCCTATCTGGCGATCGTCGGCAGTTTTTCCGTTAATGGTGTTGCCGCCCTCCATTCACAACTGTTGATTGCCGGCCTCTTTCGCGACTTTTACGAACTCTGGCCGGACAAGTTCAACAACAAAACGAATGGCGTCACCCCACGGCGCTGGCTTGCCGGCTGCAATCCCGGCCTGGCCGGACTCATCGATCAGACTATCGGTGCGGACTGGGTTGCCGATCTCGGCAAACTCCAGAAACTTGCCCCTCTGGCCGATGATCCCGCCTTTCAGGCGCACTGGCAAGGGGTCAAGCAGGGAAACAAAGAGCGCCTCGCCGAACTGGTGCGCCAGGAATGCGGTATCCTCTTTGAACCGGCCAGCCTCTTTGACGTGCAGGTCAAACGGATTCATGAATACAAGCGCCAGCTCCTCAATGTCCTGCATGTCATCCATCTTTATGACCGGATCAAGCGGGGAGATGTCAACGCTTGGACGCCGCGCTGTGTCCTCATCGGCGGTAAAGCCGCACCGGGCTACGCCATCGCCAAGTTGATCATCAAACTGATCAACAACGTCGCGACGGTAATCAACAGCGATCCGGCGACAGCGCACCGTCTCAGGGTTGCTTTCCTCCCCGACTACCGAGTGACGGCGATGGAGATCATTGCACCGGGGGCTGATCTCTCCGAACAGATTTCCACGGCCGGCAAAGAAGCTTCCGGAACCGGCAACATGAAGTTCATGATGAACGGCGCTATCACCATCGGCACCCTCGACGGTGCCAACATTGAAATCCGCGAGGAGGCGGGGGAAGAAAACTTCTTCCTCTTCGGCCTGACCGCCAGCGAAGTTGAAGCAACCCGCCACAACTATAACCCCCAGCAAATCATTGCCGCTGATGAAAACCTGGGGAGGGTCATGCAACTGCTGGGAAGCGGTCACTTTAACCAGTTAGAACCGGGCATCTTCGAACCACTCCTCACCACCCTCACCAGCCCCGGTGATCCCTGGCTGACCCTCGCCGACTTCGGCAGTTATGTGGCGGCGCAGCACCAGATCGCCCTCGCTTATCAGGACAAGCCGCGCTGGACACGCATGAGTATCCTCAACAGCGCCCGCAGCGGTCACTTCTCCACGGATCGCACCATCGCGGAATATAATCGGGATATCTGGAAGCTGGTGCCGGACGTGTTGCCGAAGTAGCGAGACGAGAAGGAGGGGGAAAGGATTGACGGGGCGCAGCTGAGATGCTGCGCCCCGTTTTATTACGCGGTCTCTTTGGCTGCAGCTTCACGCAGTAAGCGAAAAACCGTCCGAAAAGCCTTTTTGTCGCCGTCCTTGCGATATTTCGCCATGGCACTTTTCAGTGCGACCGGATCGAGAAGCGGGAAGGCAGTACGCGCTTCCTCCAATGCTACGCTCGCACCCTCCTCGGCGAGGAGACGGTCGCGCAAGCCTTCGAGATCATGAAAGAGTTTGTTGTCAGCGAGTTGGCGCTGGTCATTCCCCTCCAAAGTCTGGTGAATCCCCGACAACATCTCTTCATCTTCGCGCAACAGTGCCCCGAGGTGGCGCAACTGCCGGGCGCGGGCGCTGCTCGCCTTGAGGCCGCGGGCAACGACAAAGGCGGCGCGGGTTTCATCGTTGAGCTGCAGACGCCGAAAGGTTGCTTCCGGCAACTCGGCAATTTGATGCGCGAGGTCAGTGACAGCATGCGCCGCTTCCTTGCGGGCCGTGCGGCTGCTGTAAACTTCTTCCGTAGCATCAGTACATATTCTGGCCATCAATTTCTCCTGTTAGTTCTAGTGGCATTCAAATCGACCACCCCCAGCCCCTCCTTAACAAAGGAGGGGGGCGATAAGCTTTAAGCTCCCCTCCTTATTCAAGGAGGGGCCGGGGGTGGTAAGGTGTTGCCCGACCAACTTTACGGCGGCAGCGGCCAGTCGCTTTCATAGCCGGACGGATAAAAATTCTCTTTGGTGCGGTTGAAGTAGCCGAACTGAATGCGCGGCACCTCCGCCTTGATCCGCGCCAGCATCGCTGTCATGCCGATCCCCTCTCCCGAGATCTGCAAGGCATCGCGGTACATGACCGGATCGATACTGAGATTGCGCATCTGGATAAGGTCGACCCCGGTTGCCTGCACCAATTGGAGAAGGGCAGCGATCTCTTCTTCCCGGTCATTCACTCCCGGATAGACGAGATAGTTGAGCATGGTGAAGAGACCGGCCTTTTTCGCCCGACCGATGGAGTCAACGACACTGGCAAAGGTGTAGCCCTTGGGCCGGTAGTAAGCGTTGTAGAGCTCTTCCTGTGCCGAGTTAAGGGAGACGCGGATCGAGTCGATCCCGGCCGCCGCAAGTTCGTCGACCGCATCCGGCAGGGAGGCATTGGAATTGAAGTGGATCGTGCCGCGACTCGTCGCCAGCCGCATCTGGCGGACAGCGGCGCTGATCGTTGGCCATTGCAGGATCGGATCCCCTTCGCACCCCTGGCCAAAGGAGACAATGGAGTTTTCAGCCTGCTGCAAATGGGGGATGGCAACCTCGCAGAGCTCCTCGACGCTCGGCACAAAGCTGATGCGGTCCTGACTCGCCGGGCAGCAGTCCGACTCCTGCAGCGAGATACAGCCGAGGCAGCGGGAGTTGCAGATCGGTGAGGTCGGCAGCGGCGCTTCCCAGCGGCGGAAGAAGAGGTTCTTGGCGGCAAAGCAGTGGTAATCGACGGCACAACGCGAGAGCTGCTCGTAAAGGCGGTTCTGCGGATGCGCCGCGATGGTCGCCCGCACCAGCGGATCGAGCTGGCGGTCGTCGAAGTGTTCGGGATTCCACTGCGGATTGCGATCTACCCGCACCGCCGCCGCGTAGAAGCGTTCTTCCTCGACACACCAGCCGACCGCAGTGTACGACCAGAGGGGGAGAGTCACTGCCTTGCGGTCATAATCGGCCGCCGGGAGGAGGGTGCGGGTAAAGGCCGGGGTCAGGAAGGTGCTGACCGCCTGGATCTTGCCGCCGCCCCAGCTGCGCGGCAGCCGGTCAAGGGTCTTGAGGACACCGCTTTTACGGTCAAAGCCGATCGGCGGCGTGCCGGGAATGGTAAAGAGGCGGCTCCCCTCGGGGAGAGGGATAAGCTCGTCCGGCCGGGGAGCGCGGCAGACCGTGCCGTTCATCCCGGCGAGGAGGAGATCAGGATGTTCAAAGACCTCGCCGCCTTCGTCAGCGACGACGGCAAGGATGGTTTTATTCTTGTTCATGTATTGTTTTACCATTCTCCAGCAGTGATCATTTTGAAGAGGGAAGACTAGCACATGATGGCTTGCACGGCAATTTTTGACTCAATATGCTTTGATTTTCGTTGCGTCGTCGTTTAAAAACGCCTACTTTTGGTGCGCCGTTGCGTGAAAAACTGTCTTGCCAGATTTTCGAAGGATGTCATGATGCAAACCCTGCTCAAAATCGCCCTCAGCGTCGCCATTATCCTCACCGCCACCGGCGTGGCCAAACGCTTCCCCTCCGCCGCCGGGCTGATTGGGGTCATGCCGTTGACCGGGGTACTGGTGCTGGTCTGGGTCTATGTCGAGAGCCAGGGCAACCCGCAGGTCATGCAGACTTTCAGCCGCGGCGCCTTTTGGGGACTGCTGCCAACCCTCCTCTTCTTTCTCGTCGCCTTCCTTTGCTTCCGCAAGGAGTGCTCCCTGAGCATCGTCCTGATTGCCAGCTTCGCGGCCTGGGGTTTGGGAGCGCTGGTGCATCAATGGCTGCTGAAGTAAGAGGACCAATCGAAAAACTTTAAGGAATTGCTACAAAATCACCCAAGGAGCTTGAATCATGGAACAGCGCAAACTCGGATCCCAAGGATTAACCGTCTCGGCCCAGGGCCTCGGCTGCATGGGGATGTCCGACTTCTACGGCGAACGCAACGAAGTGGAGTCGATTGCCACCATTCACCGCGCCCTCGATCTCGGCGTCAATTTCCTCGACACCTCCGACATGTATGGCCCCTGCACCAATGAAGAGCTGATCGGCGGCGCCCTCAAGGGGCGGCGCCAGCAGGCGATCGTCGCCACCAAGTTCGGCATCATGCGCAGCAGTACCCCTGCCGCAGGGGGAGGCTGGGCGCCGGTCACCGGCATCAACGGCCGGCCGGAGTATGTCCGCGCCGCCTGCGACGCTTCGCTGCAGCGGCTGGGGATCGACCATATCGACCTTTACTACCAGCACCGTGTCGATGCCGATGTGCCGATCGAAGAGACGGTCGGGGCGATGGCCGACCTCGTCACTGCCGGCAAGGTCCGCTTTCTCGGCCTCTCAGAAGCCGGGGTCGCCACCATCCGCCGCGCCCATGCTGTCCACCCGATCAGTACCCTGCAGAGCGAATACTCCCTCTGGAGTCGTGACCTTGAGGACGACGTCCTCCCGACCCTGCGCGAACTCGGCATCGGCCTCGTTGCCTACAGCCCCTTGGGCCGCGGCTTTTTGACCGGCGAACTGAAGAGCCCCGACGACTTCCCCGCCGACGACTACCGTCGCAACTCCCCCCGCTTTCAAGGGGAGAACTTCCAAAAGAATCTCGAAGTCGTAGCGCGAATCAAGGCGATTGCCCATCACAAGGGGATCACCCCCGGCCAGCTCGCCCTCGCCTGGGTCATGGCGCAAGGGGAGGATATCGTACCGATTCCAGGGACCAAACGCCGCAAATATCTGGAAGAGAATATCGCCGCCGCCAGAGTCAAAATCAGCGCCGACGAGATGACGGAGATTGCCGAGGCGCTCCCCAAAGGGACGGCGAGCGGCGAGCGCTACCCGGCCTACATGATGGCCTTCCTTAACCGCTAAATTTTCAAAGCAGCAAAGTCCCAAGGAGGCATTTTCATTTAAAATCTGCTATACCTTGTCCAGACAAGAATGACCCCCTCAAACAAGACGGCGGGTCATTTTTGTGCCCACCAATCAAAAGAAACAAAATGGAGCCCCTGCATGGAGAATAGAAGACAAACCCTCAACCGCAACAAAACCATCGCCACCGGCCTCATGGTCGGCGCGGCACTCCTCTTTATCATCGCCCGCAGCCGTCACGAACTCGGGGCCTGGGAGTGGGTCGGCGCCTTTGCCGAGGCGGCGATGGTCGGCGCCTTTGCCGACTGGTTTGCCGTGGTCGCGCTCTTTCGCCACCCCCTCGGTCTGCCGATCCCCCATACGGCGATCATCAAGAACAAGAAGGAGACGATTGCCGGAAATCTCGCCGACTTTATCCGCGACAAGTTCCTTGCACCTGCAACCCTGACCGCCAAGCTGCGCGCCTACAATCCGGCCGGACGGCTGAGCAGCTACCTTGTCGACCCCGTCAATGCCGAGCTGGTGGCCCGGGGAATGAGCCGCGTCCTCGCCGAGTCCCTCGACTTTCTCGATGACGAGCGGGTGCAGAAGGTGGTGCGCGCCGCCCTCTCCGATCAGGTCGAAAAGTTCGACCTCTCGACCTCGGCCGGGGTGGTCCTCGACACCCTGCGCCACAAGAACCGCCACCAGGTCGTCCTCGACGATCTCCTCCGCCGCGGGGCAGCCTGGATTTCGACCCCGGAGGCGCAGGCCGGTCTCGCCGTGGCGATCGACAACATGATTAAAAAAGAGTATCCGATGATCAGCATGTTCATCCCCAACCGCGAGGAGTTTTCTCAAGGGGCGGGGGAGAAGATCGTGCGCCGGCTCAACGAATACCTGCAGGAGGTCAGCACTGATCCTGAACATAAACTCCGCCAGTCCTTCGATCGCACCGTCGGCGAATTGATACGCCGGCTGCAATTCGACGAGGGATTACGGGCGCAGGTCGAAACGATCAAGCTGGAGATCGCCCATAACGACCTGCTCAGCGCTTACGTGCAGAGCCTCGTCGGCGACCTCAAGGAGTGGCTGCGCCACGACCTGCAGCAGGACGGTTCCAAAGTCCGGGAGAAGATCGCCGAAGCGATCGGCGGCATGGCCGGAGCGTTGGCGACCAATCCGGAGCTGCAGGAGTCGCTGAACGAACACCTCGAAAAGCTGATCATCACCTATGGAGACCCGCTGCGCAGCGCCATTGCCAAGCATATCACCGAGACGATGCAGGCCTGGGAGACGGAGGAGTATGTCAACGAAATTGAGTTGAGTATCGGCTCCGACCTCCAGTTCATCCGCATGAACGGCACCTTGGTCGGCGGCCTCATCGGCCTGGTGCTGCATGCCATCGGCCTGCTGCTGCGCTGATCCCGCGCACATCCATTGCAGAAGTAAAAAGCCCGCCCGGTCGCAGTGACCGGGCGGGCTTTTTACTTCAATAAACCTTTAAGCTGAGACCTTGCCACCCCTAACCCCTCCTAAAATAGGAGGGGGATTTCAGGCTTTAAGCTCCCCTCCTTGCTTAAGGAGGGGCTGGGGGGTGGTCGGTTTGTCCCCCTACTCGAAGCGTAACGCCTCAATGGGATTGAGCTGGGAAGCTTTGCGCGCCGGATAGAAGCCGAAGAAGATACCAACCAATGCAGTGAATCCAACAGAACCGATAACGATCCCCGGCGAGACGACGACCGACGAGCCGAGGAGAGCGCCGAGGAGGGAGGCGCTGCCGATACCGCAGGCGATGCCGATCATTCCGCCGATGAGGCTGAGGATAACCGCTTCGATGAGGAACTGGATAAGAATATCGCCGGGGCGGGCGCCGACCGCCATGCGGATGCCGATCTCGCGGGTGCGCTCGGTGACCGAGACGAGCATGATATTCATGATGCCGATGCCGCCGACGAGGAGCGAAACGCCGGCGACGGCGCTCAACAGCATGGTCAGCGTGCTGGTAATCTTCGTCGCCATGGTGTTAATTTCAGACTGATCGCGGATAAGGACATCGTCGTCACTGCCGACTGGCAGACGATGGGCTTCGCGCATCAGGGTAATGATCTCGATCTTCGCCGCCGCCATCTCCTCCTCAGAACGGGCACTGGCCACGATATCGCGCACGGTCTTGCCGTCACTGAGGCGATAAAGGATCGTCGTCACCGGGGCGAGGATGATGTCGTCCTGATCTGAACCCATGGAGCTCTCCCCCTTGCTGGCGAGGACGCCGATGATCTTGAAGGGGACATTGCGGATGCGCATCTGCACCCCGATAGGATCCTGGCCGGGGAAGAGTGCATCGGCGACGGTCTTGCCAAGGATCGCTACCTTGCTGCTGGTCTTGACATCCCGTTCCGTAAAGTAGGCGCCACTCTCCAGGGTATAGTTGCGAATCCCTTGATAATCGACCCCCACCCCCATGACCGTTGTATTCCAGTTCGTCCGCCCGGCGATCACCTGTTCCTGGACCCGCACCACCCCCGAGACCCCGCTCAGGAGAGTGGCATGCTGTTTGAGTTTGGCAACATCCGCCAGCGACAGGTTGCTCATACTGCCGCTGGCGGCGCGGACCCCGGCACTCTGAGTGCTCACTGGACGGATCATCAGGAGGTTGGTACCAAGGCCGGCGACCTGACTCTGGATGTCCGCTTGCGAACCGGAGCCGAGGGCGACCAAAGCGATGACGGCACCGACGCCGATGATCATGCCGAGCATGGTCAGTAAGCTGCGCATCTTGTTCTTGGCGATGCCGCGCAGAGCCACCAGGATGAGATTACTCCACTTCATCGCTACCTCCCAGGCGACTCAAGGTCTCCGTTGCAATCAGGCGCTTGACGACGACTTCATCGCGAAGAATCCGGCCGTCACGGACTTCGATCAACCGCTTGGCGTGGGCGGCAATATCGGCTTCATGAGTGACGATAATCACGGTGATCCCTTGGGCGTTGAGGGCTTGAAAGATCGCAAGGACTTCGAGGCTGGTGCGACTGTCGAGAGCACCGGTCGGTTCGTCGGCGAGGATGATCGCCGGCTCGTTGACCAGGGCACGGGCGATCGCCACCCGCTGCTGCTGGCCGCCGGAGAGCTGGGTCGGCTGATGTTCCATGCGGTCACCGAGACCGACCCGTTGCAGCGCCGCCTCGGCATAGGCCCGAGCCGAACGCTGGCGACCACTGCGATCATAGAGGAGAGGAAGCTCAACATTCTCCAGTGCTGTCGTCCGCGCCAAGAGATTAAAGCCTTGAAAGACGAAGCCGATACGACGGTTACGGATGTCGGCAAGCTCTTTTTTATTGAGGCGGTTGATCTCCACCCCTTCGAGAACATATTCACCACTGCTCGGCTGATCGAGACAGCCGAGGATATTCATCAACGTTGACTTGCCTGAACCGGAGGCACCGATAATCGCCACGAACTCGCCGGAATTGATGGTCAGCGAAACATCGCGCAGGGCGTTGACGCTGGTCTCTCCGAGATCAAAGCGCTTGCCGATCCCCTGCAGACGGATGATTTCTACGGGATCTATCTGAGTCTCCATGATCAGCGGCCTCCGCCGCCGCCACCAGGCGGCGCGGGCAGCAGGCGAGACATGAGCCCCTTCTTCCCTTCCTTTGCCGCCGGGGCCACACCACTGACGACTTTCATCCCGTCCTGCACCGCAGCGCTGCTGACGACAACTTTACTGCCGTCACTGACACCGGTGCTGACTTGCAGCATCTGCAGATTCTTCTGCGGGTCAAGAATGTAGAGACGCCCCGCGCCGCTCGGAAGGACCGCTAGTTTTTCCCCCGCGGCCGGCACAAAACGGAGGGCCGCATTGGGAACAAGGAGCGCATCCTCCGCCTGCTCAACGATAAAATCGGCGGTCGCGGTCATCCCCGGCAGGAGGAGTCCCTGATCATTGGCGGCGCGCACCACCACCGTGTAGTTGACGACGTTGGAGATCGTTGTCGGCTGGCGGCGGATCTGACTGACAATCCCGTCAAAGCGTTCATCCGGCCAGGCCTGGACGGTAAAGCGCACCTTCTGTCCTTGCTGAATCAGCCCGATATCGCTTTCGTCGACATTGGCTTCGATCTGCATCTGTTTGAGATCGTTAGCGATGACAAAGAGGGTCGGGGTATTGAGACTGGCAGCGACGGTCTGGCCGGCATCGACACTGCGGGTAATAATCGTCCCGTTAATCGGCGCGCGAATCACCGTGTAGTCGAGATTACTCTGCGCCCGGATCAGGACCGCTTTGGCTGACTGCAAGTCGGCACGGGCGATTTCGACGGCGGTACGGGTCGGAAGGAACTCCTGGGCAGAAAGATATCCCTTGGCGACCAAGGGCTGGTTGCGTGCAAAATCTTCCTCCGCTTGCTGCAAAGTGGCTTTGGCCCGATTCACTCCGGCCTCGGCATCCGACTTCGCCGCCTGATAGAGGGATTGATCGAGGACTGCAAGAATCTGCCCTTTTTTCACCGGATCGTTAAAGTCGACGAGAAGTTTGTCGATGGTCCCGGAGATCTGGGTGCCGACGTCGACGGTCTCCACAGCAGCGAGGGTGCCGGTACTGGAGATGATATTCTCCAGAGTGCCGCGTTCGATGGTGGCAAAGAGGTAGTCAGGTCGCGCCGTCGCTTGACTCTGTCCCTGCTGCCAGGAATAGCCCCCCCAAAGGAGGACAATCAGGATCAGGGTGGCACTCCCCCAGAGGAGTCTTTTCTTCGTGAATAAAGCCGATTCCATTATTGCTTCTCCCATTCATTCAGCAGCGCTTCCATCGCCGCATCATCGCCGCGCGCCTGGAACAGTGCCATGCTGCGGGTGAGGAGGGCGTAGTGCGCTTTGATTTCATCGTACTTAGCCGTAACCAAAGAGGTGCGGGCCTGGGTCACTTCGATCAACTTGCTGGCGCCGACGCGGTAGCGTTCCGACTGCGCCGCCCATGCTTCCTGTGCCGACTGCAATTGGCGGGTCGTCACTTCGACCTGTTGCCGGACCATGCGCAGCTCCGCTTCCGCCTGGGCAATATCTCCGGTCACCGCCAGCTTGAGCTTCTCGGCATCCAGACGGCTGTTCTGCGCGGCGATCTGCGCGGTCGCCACACTGTAACGATTCTGCCCGCGATCGAAGAAGGGGAGGTTGAGGCTAACGCCGATGCTGGCATAACGATTATCATCGCTGAACTGGTTGGAAAAGCTGCCGCTGCTATGACTGTTATAACTGCTGCCGAGAGCGGCAGTGAGATCGATCGTCGGCCAACGTCCGGCCTGAGCCTGCTCAATGCGCGCCTGCGCTGCGGCCTGCGCTTCGACTGTGGCGAGGAGATCGGGGCGCGTTCCGCCTGACGCCGGGAGGGTTATCTCGGTGAGGAAGAGCTGTGGAGCCGACGGCCCCTTCAGATCCACCTCGGTATCCGGCATGATGCCGATCGCTTGCAGGAGCTGCATGCGACTGACCGTGGCGTTACGCTCGGCACTAAGGAGATTGAGGCGAGACTGAGCGGTCGCGGCCTGCTGCTGGTAAAGATCACTGATCGGATTGACGCCGGCGTCGACCAGGGCAGAGATGCGCTCTTCGAGTTGGCGGTTCACCGCGACGTTCTCCTCCTCCACCACGATCAGGGCCCGATCGGTCAGGGCCTGCATATACCCGCTGCTGATCGTCAGGAGCAGAGTCTGCTCGCTGCGTCGCAAGGTGTAGCGGTCAGCCGCCAGGGAAAAGGAAGCGCTACGGCGCCCCGCCAGATCCGCCCCGCCCCGGTACAGATTCAAACTCGAATTCAGCGACGAAGCGATTGCATCACTCTTCCCGTCGACAGTAACGGATGATTCGGTGAAACGCTCACTCGCCGAAATGTTGAGGTCGAGGGACGGCTGCAGAGCCGTCTCCTTCAGGCGCAGGGACTCGGCGGCAGTGGCGACCTGATTCTTCATCATGAGGAGATCGGGATTACGCTGCCGGGCCAACTGCACTGCCTGGCTCAAGGTCAGGCTCTGGACTTCAGCCGCAGCAGATCCCGTGCTGACGGAGAACGCCAAGAGGAAGAGGACGAAAACGAGGGAAAAGGGACGATGTCTCAACATGGGACTCCTTTTGTGGTGCCGGCGACAATCTCAGCGCTCAAACGGACATGACACCAGAGATTGTCGCCGGGTTCATTCCTTAGCGGCGACCGCCCTTGCGCTTTTCTCCCGGTTCAGGGCGAAGCTTGGCGGCTAAATTCCGCTGTTCCGGCGTCAGAAGGGCATCGATCTGACTATGCCTCCGAGCCCGAACAATGGTCAGTTCTGTCTCGATAGCACCGCTTTGCTCGGCTAAAACTCTGACCGCATTTTCGTCAAAGGGTTTTGCTCCCTCCGCCTGCCGCAGTTGCTGACGAATCTCCCGCTTCTTTTCATGCAGGGCCGCGGTCTTTTCCTGCTCCGCCGCCTGCACTTTCTTGATACTCGCCTGCTGCGCTTCGGTCAGATCAAGGATCTTGGTCATACGTTCAAGAAAGTGGCCGCCAGCGCGCTCCTTCCCGGTGCCGGGGGCGTCACAACGACCATCACACGGCCCGCCGCAGGGGCCGCCGGAGGGAGAGGCCGCGACATAAAGGGCCGAGCCGAGGAGGGTGAGGAGGGAAAGGGTGACGATGAGGATGCGTTTTTTCATGGTTCTTCTCCTTTTGGTGTTACGGGCTGGAAAGGCTGCGGGGTTCAAGACCCCTCGTTTTGTTGCAGTAACGATAACAGGGGAATGTGCAGGAAATGTGGAAGGAATGTGGAAATGCGCAAAAGCCGTCTGCCGGCGATGGATTGAACGGCAGCAGTTGTGCTACTAAGAAAGGAAGAGTAAATGCATCCAGCACACGGATCAAATCTGATTGAACGGATTTTCACGGATCAAACACGACCGAAGCGCCTTGCTTTATCTGTCTTTTATCCGTTCCATCCGTGCTATCCGTGTTCAATTGTCTTTTTTATATTCAAAGGATCTACAATGAAACTCGGGCTGACTTCACGGCTTTTCCTGGTGCTCCTGACCGCCTCCGCCCTGGTGGCGTGCGGCATGTTCTTCATTATGCACTGGAACATCGACCGGGGCTTTCTCCGCTATGTCAACACCCTCGATCAGGAGCGACTGGAACTGCTTGCCGCTGAAGTGGAGCGCAGCTACGCCACCGCGGGGAGTTGGGATTTCATCCGCGACGAGCCCAAAAGCCTGCTGCGTTTGATGGTCAACACCCTGCCGGAGGGGCAGATCCGGCCAAAACATCTTGACCGCCTTGAACGCCGGCTGGAACGGCGGCGCGAGCGACCGGAACCGCCCCCGCCGGGAATGGCCCATCTCTTCGAACTGCGGGTGCAGCTCCTCGACAGTGCCGGACGCCATCTCGCCGGGCCGCCCCAGCCCCTGCCGGCTGAAGGGATGATTCCCTTGCATTATCAAGGACAGAAGATCGGCACTCTCGGCCTACTGCCTCAAAAGAACCTGGCCGATGCTCATCAATTGCGTTTCCTCAAGGAGCAGAAACTCGGGCTGGCACAGGTGGCGGGACTGACACTGCTGGTCGCCGCCCTCTTCTCTTTGCCACTGGCGCGGCGCCTGGTGCGCCCGCTGCGCGAAATCGCTGCTGCCACCCGGCGGCTGGCCACCGGGACCTCCACGGAGAGGATAGCGGTGACATCGCAGGATGAACTCGGACAACTCGCGAGCGACTTCAACCTCCTCGCCCTGACCTTGCAGCAAAACGAAACCGCACGACGGCAATGGATTGCCGACATCTCCCACGAACTGCGCACGCCGTTGACGGTGTTGCGCGGCGAGATTGAAGCGCTGCAGGACGGAGTACGCCCGCTGACGCCTGCGGCCCTTTCCTCCCTGCATGGCGAAGCGCTGCGCCTCGGACGCCTGGTTGACGACCTTTACCAGCTCTCCCTCTCCGACCTCGGTGCGCTCCAGTACCGCAAGGAACTCCTCGCTCCCCAAGCTGTGCTGCTGGCCGCTCTGGAGCCTTTACGACCGCTCTTTGCCGCCAAGGGGATCACGCTAGGCAAAGAGTTCGTCCCCGGCTCCGATGTAGAAATCCTCGCCGACCCGCAGCGCCTCCATCAACTCTTCTCCAATCTCCTCGACAACGCCCTCAAATACACCGATGCCCCCGGCGTTCTGAAACTGCGGATGGAACGGAGCGGCTCGAGTTTGCAGATAGAACTTTGCGACAGTGCCCCGACGGTGACGGCGGCGGAAATGGAACGACTCTTCGAGCGCCTTTACCGGGTGGAGTCCTCCCGCAACCGGGAAACCGGCGGAGCCGGACTCGGCCTCACCATCTGCCGCAATATTGCCGAAGCGCACCAGGGAACACTCATCGCGCACCCTTCCCCCCTTGGAGGTCTGTGTTTGACCTTGACCCTGCCGTTGACGATGGAGGCGACATGAGCCAGGAGATTTTAATCGTTGAGGACGAAGCGAAGTTGGCGGAGTTGCTGCGCGATTATCTGCAACAGGCGGGATTTGCCGTCAGCATGATCAGTAATGGTCGCGACGCCATCCCGGCGGTGCGGGAGCGCGCTCCCGACCTGATCCTCCTCGATCTGATGCTGCCGGGGCGGGACGGGATGGAGATCTGTCGCGAGCTGCGCACCTTCAGCTCTGTGCCGGTGATCATGACCACCGCCCGCGTCGAGGAGATAGACCGCCTCCTCGGCCTCGAACTCGGGGCGGACGACTACATCTGCAAGCCCTACAGCCCGCGCGAGGTGGTGGCGCGGGTGCGGGCGGTGCTGCGCCGCAGCAACGGCAACACTTCGCCGGTACCGGGACTCCATCTTGATGAAGGGCGTTATTGTGCGGAATGGGAAGGACAAAGCGTCGAACTGACCGCGGTGGAGTTCCAACTGCTGCGCTTTCTCGTTGCCTCTCCCGGCCGCATCTACTCACGGCAGCAGCTCATGGACCGCATCTACCCCGACCAGCGCAGCGTCAGCGATCGGACCATCGACAGCCACATCAAGAAGCTGCGGCGCAAATTGTTGACGATCACCGCCGGCACCGAACTGATCCGCTCGGTTTATGGTGTCGGTTACACCTTTGACGCTTGACCCGGCGCTCACAACCGCTCGCTACTTTTTACGGTGACAACTCCCGTTCCGAGAAGAACTCCCGCCTTGCCCCGCTGAGGGGATCCTTAAACCTGACCATCTGGGCCAGCAGTTGCAACGGGGTCGCAAAGTTGTCGGCCCTCTCCGCTTGCAGCTCCGGATAAAAGCGATCGTTGAGGATGCCGCAGCCGAGGCCGCTAAGGTGCAGCCGCAGTTGATGGGTCTTCCCGGTCAGCGGCTGCAGCAGAAAGCGGGCGATGCCGTTGTTGCATTCCAGCAGAGTAATCAGAGAGCGGGCATTGACTTCTCCGGGGGCGACCTGCATCCGGAAGGACGGGTCTCCGCGCTCAATACGGTTTTCCACCAACCAAACGGAACCTTCCGAACCGGGCCGGCCGGCCGAGAGCGCCTGATAGTGCTTCTCAACTTCTCCCTGCAACCAGAGCCGGGCGTAGCAGCCACGCGTCTTCTTGGTGACGGAGAAGAGGACGATTCCCGCGGTTTCGCGATCGATGCGGTGCAGCGGCACCAAATCGGCGTTGCCGGTACTGCGGCGCAAACGACTCAGCAGGCACTCCTCAACATAGCGACCCCCCGGGGTTACGGGGAGGAAATGCGGCTTGTCGGCAACAAGAAGATCGTCATCCTGATAAAGGATTGACTCCAAAAAGGGAATTTGCGACTCATTCTCCACCTCACGGAAATAGCGGAGCTGCAGATGAGGTTGATAGCTGCTGACCAAGGTAAGCGGCGCTCCCGCCGCGTCCAGGATCTTGCCGGCAACCAGGCGCTGCACCCAGATTTCCCTGGAAATATGCGGGAATCTACGGCTCAGGAATTCCAGGAGCGACGGGTAGGGCGTTGCAATCTGCGGCAGGGTAACGGTCGATGGATGAGATGAAATCCCGATGCTTATTCCTTCTTACTGGCCATAAGTCCTGGCCAGATAATCGATGAGTACAACCTTTTCTTCCTCTGAGAGCAGCGCACCGTTAGCCATCATCCGCGTAACCGTCTCCTCCCACTGTTTCCGGGACTTGCGCTCCCGTTTAGCCCGGTCGGCACTATGACAAACCGAGCAGCGGGCATAAAGCAGGATTGCACCGGCCTCGGTTAAATCCTTTCCGGTGACAGCCGTTGCCTCACGTCCCTTGTCCGTCATCGTCTTCAACAGCCCCGCTCGCAGTTCGGCTTTTTCAGCGTCTGTCAGGCGCGCTTCCGGATGGAGCAAAAGATAGCGGGGCAGGGGCATTTTCCCGGTGCGAATCTCTTCATCCGCTTTTCTTCCCGGCATATCCCCGGCATGCCAGTTCGAAAAATTAAACGCGGCCCGCCCTTGCCGCACATCATAAACGACCAGCCAGCTCATCGGCGCCACCCTGGCGTACCAGGGCCAGACGGTTTCATTCGAATGACAATCGAAGCAGGCCCGCTTGGCCAGAACGCGGGTCTCAGGACGGTCCCAAACCGGCTCATTAACCACCGGCGGATTGTCCGGTTGTAAAAAGGGTAGAGCCTGCAGTAACAGTAGGACGATCACCGCAATTCCCGCCCCTTTTAATGCATACTCTTTCAACTTTTCCGACATCTTTCTCTCCCTTCCGGCCATTGATTTCAATAAAAAATACTGCGAGAGGACTCTTTCTCTCTTCAGAAAATCAGCAGATGCAGTCCCGCCCGCAGCAGCACCCCGACCACCGCCCCGGCAATCGCCGGACGGACGACAGAGGCACAGCGTCTGCCGGCCGAGATCAGGACAGCAACGCCGACGAGATCGCAGGGGTTGATGAGAAAACCGGCCATGCGATTCATCTCCAGCGGGGTCATCACCCCTTCCTTGAGAAGGTTGAGCATCACCCCCATCATCGCCGTGCCGCCGGCCAGATATTTGGTCGCAATCGGCAGGACCGCCACCGCCGGAAAGCCGATCATGTCGAAGAAGGGGGCAAGGAGGCCTTCGAGCAGGGCAATGGCGCCGATCGCCGTGAAGACATTGACCAGAAAGAGCGCCAGCACAAGGATAGGGATGGCGCCGAGAATAATCTGGATCGCTTCCTGACCGCCAAGGATCATCAGATTGAAGGTCGTGGTCTTTGACCTCTTCTCCGCCGGCGGCAAATCCCCATGCGTCAGATCTTCGGCACCGCTGGAGCGGGCAAAGACATAATAGGTGGCAGCTGCAGCTGTAAGACCACCGAGCAGCGAGGTCATCATAATCACGCCAAGGTCGAGACCGACCGTCACCAGAGGGAAGACGACATTGGCTTGCGACATAGTGAAGACCATCGCCAGAGTCGCGGCGATCTGCCGGCGGGCAGTGTGGTCCTTCTCCATGATCGTCAGGGTGGCGAGGGGGGCGGCGAAACTGACAAGGAGGAGCTGGAGCATGGCAAAGACGCCGGCGCCGGGGATGCCGACCAGCTTAAGGATGGGCTGCAGACCACGGGCGACAAGAGCGAGAATCCCGCGCGCTTCGATCACCTTCATCAGCGCCATCATGATGACGAGGACCGGCAAAAGGATATAGAGGGCGAGATCGAGAGCTGATTTCCCCGAAACGAGGATAATTTTGATGAATTCTTCCATTAAACACCTCCAAAACCACCACCCCCCGGCCCCCTCCTTAACCAAGGAGGGGGTGCCCGACAGGGCGGGGGTGGTGCGTCATTCTATCGACAGTGCAGATTCTGTCAATGCGTCTTTTCCCTTTGCCACCTGCTGATTATCGTTTATCCTCCGGCGATGCTGACTCTCCTCACCACCCTGCACAGCAAATACATTCACGCCAGCCTCGCCCTCCCCTGCCTGGCCGCAGCCTGCGCCAGCGATTGCGGCGAAGTGCGGATCTGCGAGTTCACTGTCCACGAACCGAAGGAGCAGATTCTCGCCGTCCTCCTTGCCCAGGAGCCGGATGTTATCGCCTTCTCCGTCTACATCTGGAATCGTTCGGCGACCCTGGAGCTCATCGATGCTCTGGCGGTAGTGCGACCGCAACTGCGCATTGTTGTCGGTGGACCGGAGCTGTCTTATGAAGAGAGCGACCTCCTCCACCGTCATCCCGGTATCAGCGCCCTGATCCGCGGCGAAGGGGAGATTCCTTTTCCCTCCCTCCTTGCTGCCTGGGCGCGAGGCGAGAATGGCGCGGGAATTCCCAACCTTCTGCTCCGTTGTGACAACGAGTTGATCGAAGGCCCTTTCGCGGCCCCTGCCGACGATCTCGACACTCTCCCCTCCCCCTTTGCCGCCGGACAGGTCGATCTCCGACGCGGGCTGGTCTATTACGAATCGAGCCGCGGCTGCCCTTACAACTGCGCCTTCTGCATGAGCGCACTCGACCCGAAAGTCCGCTCCTTCTCGCTGGCACGGATACAGGCGGACCTGAAGATCCTCCTCGAAGCCGGCGTGCCGCAGATCAAGTTTGTCGATCGTACCTTCAATTACAACGGGGCGCGCAGCCGCGCCATCTGGTCCTTCATCCTCCAGCATAACCGCAAAAGCCACTTTCATTTCGAGATCGGCGCCCACCTCCTTGACGAGGCATCGCTGATCCTGCTGGCGACGGTGCCGCCCGAGACCTTCCAGTTCGAGATCGGCGTTCAGTCAACCTTGCCGGCGACTTTGGCCGCCATCAGCCGCAACGCCGATCTGGAGAAGCTCGAAAGGAACGTGCGCCGCCTGCGCAGCGAAACGTCGATCCACCTCCACCTCGATCTCATCTACGGCCTCCCCGCCGAAGGGTACGACGATTTCCTCCACTCCCTTGACCGCGTCGCCACTCTTCACCCCCATGCACTACAGATCGAGCCGGTCAAGCTCCTCCCCGGTGCGCCGCTGCGCCGCGACGCCGCATCGCTCGGCATCGCTTTTGATCCGCATCCCCCTTACAGCGTCCTTTCCACCCCGCTCCTTGATTTTAACGCTCTCGAAAAGTTGCGGGGCATCAGTCGCCTCCTCGACCTCCTCGTCAACAGCCACAAGTTTAGCGGGACCATTGCCGGACTCACCGAGGGGAACAACTCCCTCGCCGCCAGCCTCGCCGCTCTGGAGGCCTACTGGCGGCAGCACGACTACTTCCGCCATCCGGTCGGCCTGCGCGAGGTCTTCCTGCGGCTGGCTGATTATTTGCGGCAGGAAGCGCCGCACCTCCTCGACGCCCTCGCTCGTGACCTGCTCGGCAGCGAACGGATCGCCGCCGGGCAGGTGCCGTGGTTCGTCAATACCGACCTCAACTCCGAAGAGGCAAAGGCTGTGCGTGAGCAAGTGCGGCTGGCGACCGATGCAATTCGCGGTCAGAGGATCAAGCTTCAGCATACGGCGGCGGTCTTCGCCGCAGACGGTCGCATTGTGCGCCTCTTCCTTTACTACACGGCGCCGGGGCAGGGGCTGGAGGTGCGTGAAGAGGTTGTGATCTCGTAGGGGCGCAATGCTTGCGCCCGCTTCTATTCTCAATACAAAACGGGCGCAAGCATTGCGCCCCTACAAAAAATACGCCCCTTCATGCTATTCTCCTCCCATGGCCAAATTCGAGCTCAAATCCCCCTACCAACCGGCCGGCGACCAACCCCGCGCCATTGCCGAACTGACCGAAGGGCTGCGCCGCGGCGACCACCATCAGGTCCTCCTCGGCGTCACCGGATCCGGCAAGACCTTCACCATGGCCAACGTCGTCGCCCAGGTGCAGCGCCCGACCCTGGTCCTCGCCCATAACAAGACCCTCGCGGCGCAGCTCTACGGCGAATTCAAGGAGCTCTTCCCCGAGAACGCCATCGAGTACTTCGTCTCCTACTACGACTACTACCAGCCCGAAGCCTACATCGTCAGCACCGACACCTTTATCGACAAGGATTCGGCGATCAACGAAGAGATCGACAAGCTCCGCCACAGCGCCACCCGCTCCCTCCTCACCCGCCGCGACGTCCTCATCGTCGCCTCGGTCTCCTGCATCTACGGCCTCGGCGCGCCGGAGGCCTATTCGGGGATGCTCATTCAGTTCGAAGAGGGGATGGAATTCGGCCGCGACGCCCTGCTCAGACGCCTGGTCGAGATCCAATACAGCCGCAACGACATCGACTTCCATCGCGGCACCTTCCGCGTGCGCGGCGATTCGGTGGAGATCTTCCCCCCCTACGAAGAGAAGCGGGCGATCCGCGTCACCTTCTTCGGCGACGAGGTCGAAGCCCTGCACGAAATCGACCCCCTCCTGGGGAAGATCATCGACAAGCTCCCCCGCACCGCCATCTTCCCAGCCAGCCATTACGTGGCGACCAAACCGACCCTCGATCGCGCCATCACCGAGATTCAGGACGAGCTGCGCGAACGCATCCAGTACTTCCGCGAACGGAATCTTCTGGTCGAAGCGCAGCGGATCGAACAGCGCACCATGTTCGATCTGGAGATGATCGAGGAGATCGGCTACTGCACCGGCATCGAGAACTATTCGCGCTTCCTAGAAAACCGTAAGCCCGGCGAGGCGCCGGCGACCCTCTTTGACTACTTCCCCAAGGATGCCATCCTCTTTATCGATGAGAGCCACGTCTCGGTCTCGCAGGTCGGGGCGATGTATCGCGGCGACCGCTCGCGCAAAGAGAATCTCGTCAACTACGGCTTCCGCCTCCCCGCCGCCCTCGACAACCGCCCCCTCACCTTCGGGGAGTTCGAGGCGAAGAATCTCCAGACGATCTACGTCTCGGCGACCCCGGCGAACTATGAACTGGAGAAAGCGCAGGGGGTGATCGTCGAACAGCTGGTGCGGCCGACCGGCCTCATTGATCCGCCGATCGAAGTCCGCCCGGCGAGCGGCCAGGTCGACGATCTCATCGCTGAACTGCGCGACGCCGTCGCCAAGGGGGAGCGGGTCCTGGTCACCACCCTGACCAAACGGATGGCGGAGGACCTCACCACCTACCTCGAAGAGCTAGCCTTTCGCGTCCGCTACCTCCACTCCGATATCGACACTGTCGAACGGATGGAGATCCTCCGCGATCTCCGCCTCGGGGTCTTCGACATCCTCATCGGCATCAACCTGCTGCGCGAAGGGCTCGACCTCCCCGAGGTGGCGCTGGTGGCGATCCTCGATGCCGACAAGGAGGGCTTCCTCCGCTCCGAGCGCTCCCTGATCCAGACCTGCGGCCGCGCCGCCCGCAACCTCGACGGTCGGGTGATCATGTACGCCGACCAGATCACCCGCTCGATGCGCGCCTGTCTCGACGAAACCGCCCGCCGCCGCACCACCCAGATCGCATACAACGAGGAGCATCACATCACTCCGCGCTCGACGACCAAGTCGCTACGCACCATCCTCGACGATCTCACCGCCGGCAGTGATCTCGATCCAAGTTTGATCGCCGCCGAGACGAGCGGTGTCTACCGCAGCCCGAAAGCGTTGCGTAAGGAGATCGAGAAGGTGAAGAAGGAGATGCTCAAGGCGGCGGGGAATCTGGAGTTTGAGAAGGCGGCACAATTGAGGGATCAGATGATTTTGCTGGAGAAGGAGGAGCTGGCGATGGGGGGATGAGATATAAACCGGCGGGTCGCGTCCCGCCAGACGCCCTACTTTTTGTCCATGCGGCAACAAAAAGTAGGCAAAAAATGCCTTTCTCCTGCGGAGGGCATCTCTTTCGCCGGTCTTCTTCTGATCAACTCACCATCGATGCACTGACTCGGGCGGCACACCTCGGCACGAAGAGCGGTGCCCGATTCTTATGCGGGCACCAAAGGCGGTGAATGCTCACCTTCTGCTCCAATCAACTCTCTGCAGCAGGCATCCCCCAAGGGGCCGAATCCATAGGCCCCCGCCTTCCGCGTTAAGAAGATCACCCTGGTTCGTTTCGGCAACGCCCCTTGACAGCTCTGAAAGCCGGCAACAGACATGCCGAGCTCATCGCCACAAGCCATTTTTTCGCTTCCTTTTTGTTGGCTGACAAAAAGGAAGGCGGCGAGCGGGGCCGCGACCCTGCGGTCTTGAACCTCAAAAGCGGGCGGGCACAAGACGCCCCTACTCCCCCGCCTTTCCCATCGCCCAGACAAACTCCGCCTCGGCCGCCCGATAATCCCGCTCCCCCTGCGCCAATGACGTCTGCGCCTGCAACAGATTCAACTGCGCATCATCAACATCCAGCCGCGTCTTGACCCCGTATTCGAATCCCTGCTCCGCCATCCTCAACAACCGCTCCGCCTGCCCGACCGTCCCCTGCAGCGCCGCCACGATCGCCGCAGCGTCGATGATGCCGTTACGAGCCGTCTCCACCTCCAGACCAATAGCATCGACGAGGGCCCGCTCACTGATCGAGAGGCCGCGCAGATCACTGTGCGCTTGCGCAATTTTTCCTGCGGTGCGCAGACCGTCAAAGAAGGGCCAGGTCAGATAGACGCCGGCATTCCAGGCCGCTCCATTCCCTTCATCCCCGGCGGCATTGTCGAGTTCGAGACGCCGCCAGCCGGCAGCACCACGCAGATCGAGACGCGGCTTGTTCTCGGCTCCGTAGATGCGGATGATCTCTGTCTGCACCTGCTGGCGGAGACGGAGATCGGCGAGCTCGGGACGGTGCGCCACGGCGCTGGCGAAAGCGTCAGCAAAGGAGAGCGGGGCGCTGATCGTCACCGCCAGGGTCCCCTCAGCCACCACTTCTTCCGGGAGGGCAAGGAGGTAAGCGAGCCGCAGCCCGACACTACGCACGCGGTTGGCGGCGCGGATGATCTCGGGACGGGCATTCTCCTGCGCCACCGTGGCAGCGAGGACATCGTAATCGGTGGCAACCCCAAGTGCGTAGCGACGTTCCGCCTCCTGCCGATGACGCTCCTTCTGCAGGAGATTCTCCCCGGCAAGACGTTGCAATTCGTTAGCCAGGAGGAGATCGACAAAGGCGATGGTGACATCGCGATGCGCTTCCTGACGGGCACTGAGGATCGACTGATCGCCGCTTTGCTGCGCGACTTTTGCCGCCCGAATCCCGGCGCCGATCTTCCCCCATGTAAAGAGGGGCTGCGTCAGAGAGATCTCCGCACTGCTGCTCTGCTGGCGGGCGCCGGCGCCGAAGACTTCCTGACTGGCATCGCGCGACAAACCGATCCCGGCACTGGCCGTCAACTGCGGCAGGGCGGCGGCCCGTTCTTCGACATAGCGGCCATCGAGACCGGCACGGCTCTCCTGCGCCTGCTTGACCGCATAATTCTGTTCGGCAGCGAGGGTGAGAGCTTCTTCGAGGGTCAGGTGCCGCGGTTCGGCATGAGCGGGGGTGGTGAGGAGGATGGACAGAAAAAGAATGGGGAGATGACGTTTCATAAAATTACCTCAATTATTCCTTTCACTCCCCCTCCTTTTTTAAGGAGGGGGTCGGGGGGTGGTTAGCCAAAAACCTTACCACCCCCAGCCCCTCCTTAAAAAAGGAGGGGAGCTAAAGAGCCGCTTATTTTTCACTCTTTGGCCTGCTATGCACATACCAGTAAGCCAAAGCGACAAAGAGGACGCCGCCGACGATATTGCCGAGGGTCACCGGTACCAGATTGGCGAGGAGAAAATTCGACCAGGTGAGGCTGGGATCGACCGCAGGAAAGACACCCTTGATCAGCAGACCGCTGGGGATGAAGTACATGTTGGCGACGGAATGTTCGAAGCCGCTGGCGACAAAGGTCATGATCGGCACATAGCAGGCCAGGATTTTCCCGGGGATGTCGCGGGCCGCCGTCGCCATAAAGACTGCAAGACAGACCAGCCAGTTACAGAGAACACCGCGGAGAAAGGCGACCCAGAAGGGGAGATTGCACTTGATCGTGGCGATATTCACAGCGTGGACGCCGACGTTACCGCTTTCCCAGAGACGACTCTCCGCCATCATCCAGGCAAAAAAGACCGCGCCGAGGAGATTGCCGATGATCACCACCCCCCAATTTTCCAGCATCTTAATCAAGCTGATCTCGCCGTCAAGGACCGAGGAGGCGAGGAAGCTGTTGCCGGTGAAGAGTTCCGCCCCGCAGATGACCACCAGCATCAGGCCGATGGAGAAGACGCTGCCGCCGAGGAGGCGGGCCACGCCACTGCCGAGATGAGCAGCAGCATCGCTGGTGACGACCGTCGCCAGTTGGGCGCCGAAAGAGATGTAGAAACCGGCAAGGAGGCTGAGGACGAAGGTGCGCCCCAGGGACTGGGCAAGGACACGGCGGCCGTTGGCGATGATCGCGCCGATCGTCTCTTGCGGGGTGAGGAAGCGTTTTTCCATGGTTTCCCTCATTAGGTGTCGTCATCGGGCGACCCATCGGGTCGCCCCTACCGGGGTTTTCATCGTAGGGGCGACCCGATGGGTCGCCCGTCTTGTCTTAATGCGCCTTGGCGCCGCTCCACTTCCGCTTCAGCCACAGCGCAAAGTCATCGACCAGGGTGTAAACGACCGGCACGACGATGAGGGTCAGCACCGTCGAGGTGATGAGTCCGCCGACCACGGCGCGGGCGAGCGGCGCGCGCATCTCGGCGCCGGAACCGATGGCGAGGAAGAGGGGGAGCATGCCAAAGATCATCGCCAGAGTAGTCATGATGATCGGCCGCAGACGCGTCCGCCCCGCTTCGACCACCGCCTCGCGGCGCGCCAGACCGTCGCGCTGCTGCAGGATCTTGGCGTAATCGACGAGGAGGATGGCATTCTTGGTCACCAGCCCCATGAGCATGATCAAGCCGATCAGGGACATGATGTTAATGGTGTCGCCGGTAAGTTTGAGCATCCCCGCCATGCCGACGATGGCGAGAGGCAGGGAGAGCATGATGGCGAAGGGTTCAAAAAACGATTCAAACTGGGCGGCGAGAATCAGGTAGACAAAGATAATGGCGAGGAGGAGAGATTCCCCCATGTAGCCGAAGGATTCGGCCATGTCCTCGGCTTCGCCGGAAAGGTTGATGGTGTAGCCGGGGGGCATGGCAATCTGCGCTGACGCCGCTTCAACATGCTTGACCGCCGTGCCGATGGGGAGATTATCGAGGTTGGCGGAGACTGTCACCTGCCGGGACAGGTCGCGGCGGTTGATCTCCGAAGGGGTGGCGGCGACGCTGTAGCTGGCAAAGGCCGCCAGCGGGACGAGCTTCCTGCCGCCGCTAGCGTCACTGACCGCAAGCCTGAGATTGAGGATCTGCTCGGGATTCTCGCGCAGACCGGCCGGCAGGCGCACGCGCAGGTCGACGGCATCACCGTCTTCATCCTCGAAAGTCGTCACCGCCTCGCCGCCGACCAGACGTGACAGCGCCGCCACCACCTCCGCCGAGGTGACGCCGGCTGAGAGGGCGCGCTCGCGGTCAATCTGCAGGCGGTATTCGGGGATGTCGTGCTCCAGAGTCACGGCGAGATCGACGATCCCCGGCACCTGGTACAACTCCTCCTTGAGCTTGGCGCCGAGTTCCTTGAGGATGACCAGATCATCCCCCTTGAGGTTGACGTTGAGAGGCTTTTGCGCCCCGCCGATCTGACCGACCTCCTCGATGGAGAAGGTGATGCCGGCAATCTGTTGCAGGCGCTGCCGCACCTCCTGCTGGATAACAAACTGATCGCGTTGCCGCTCCTTCCGCTCTTTGAGTTTGACGTAAAGGAGACCGTCGCGCACCGTACCGCTGTCACCGGCGCCGATGGTGGCATAGGTATGATCGATCTCCGCCAGGGGCTGCAGCGCCGCGAGCACGGCATCAAGGCGATCTTCCGTCTCGGCCATGCCGGCGTCGGGGGCGGTCTTGAAAGCGACCTGAAACTCCCCTTTATCGTACTGGGCCATAAAGGACGATTCGAGGGTGCCGAAGATCAGGATGCCGCTGACAAAGGCGGCGATGGCCATGGCAACGATGCTTTTGCGGTGGCCGAGCGCCCAGCTGATCGCGGCGCGGTACTTGTCGGCGCTGACTTCGAACCAGTCGTTGAAACGCTCCAGGAGTTTGGCGATCCCCTTGCGCCGGCCATGATTATGGATTGATGGATCGTGCCAGCGCGAGGAGAGCATCGGGTCGAGGGTGAAGGAGACAAAGAGGGAGACGAGGACGGCAAAGGCGACGGTCATGCCGAATTCAAAGAAGAAACGACCGACGATCCCGCGCATGTAAGCGACCGGAATAAAGACGGCAATGATCGACATGGTCGTGGCAAAGACCGCCAGACCGATCTCGTTGGTGCCGAAACGCGCCGCTTCGAGGTGATTCTTCCCCTTCTCCAAATGGCGGACGATATTCTCACGCACGACAATGGCATCATCGATCAAAAGACCGATGGCGAGGGAAAGGGCCATCAGGGTCATGACGTTGAGGGTCATTCCCAGGGCATTCATGATGATAAAGGAGGAGATGACCGAAATCGGCAAGGTGATGCCGGTGATCACCGTCGAGCGCCAGGAGTTGATGAAACAGAAGACGATAATCACCGTGAGGAGACCGCCGATAAGGAGGGTCTCCTTGACGTCGGCGAGGGATTCGCGGGTCATGATCGAGCCGTCCCGCACCAGGGTCAGGGTGACGCCGGGGGGGAGTTCGCTCTGCATCCGGGTCATAATCTTCTTGACGTTGTCGACCAGCTCCACCTGGTTGGCGCCGGACTGCTTGTAGATATCAAGCCCGATGGCGGGGGCGCCATTGACGAGAGCGAGGCGTCGCTTCTCTTCGACCCCGTCGGTGACAGTGGCTATCTCGCTCAGGGGGATGCCACGGCCGCCCCGCTCCACCACAACCATTTGCTGATATCCCCCGGCGCTGCCGGGTTTGCCGTCGATACGCAGGGGGTATTCTCCCCCCGGCTGGGTCAGACGGCCGAGGGGGGTATTGGTATTCTCGCTCTGCAACCCCGCGACCACCTCGTTGACGCCAAGGCCGAGGCTGTCGAGACGGATTGGATCGAGTTCGATCGTCACTTCCCGCTTCGCCCCGCCGATCATATCGACCTTGCCGACCCCGGCGACACTTTCGAAGCGTCGCTTGATCTTCTTCTCGACCAGGGTCGTCAATTCGCGCGGCGACAACGTTTCGGACTGCACCGCCAGGGCCGCCACCGGCATGGCGTTGAAATCGAGTTTCTGGATAATCGGTTCTTCGACGGCCTCCGGGAGTTCGCCGCGGATCGAGGCGATCTTGGCGCGTGCTTCCTGAGTCACCTCGCCGAGCTTCTCCTCCAGACGGAATTCGACAACGACGGTGGAGACCCCTTCCCGCGAATAGGAAAGGACGTGCTTGACTCCGGCAATCTGGTTGACCGCCTCTTCAATGCGTTTGGAGACTTCGCGCTCGACCGTCTCGGGGGCGGCGCCGGGGAATTTGGTGACAATGGAGACGACCGGGATTTCGACGTTGGGGAACATCTCCACCGAGAGCTGGCGGTAGGAGAAGAGACCTAGGGTGACGAGAACGAGCATCATCACCGCAGCAAAGATCGGGCGTTTAATCGAGAGGTCGGAGAGGATCATGGCTGTTTGACCGTGGCGACGCTGACCTTGTCGCCGTCGCTCAGATTGAAAGCGCCGCGGCTAACGTAGTACTCGCCGGCCTGGAGGCCACTGACGATCTCAACATGGTCGCCACTCAGGGTGCCGATGCTGACGGCGCGGCGTTCGGCCTGGTCACCGTTGACGACAAAGAGGACCGCACTGCCGGCAGCGAGGTCGAGCCCGGAGAGGACGGTGCGGGGGACGAGGAGAACATTCTCTCGCTGGCCAATGAGAATCTCCCCCTTGACGAAGAGACCGTCACGGAGACGGCCATCGCGGTTGTCGATCTCGGCCATCAGTTGCAACGAGCGATCCGCCGGGTTAACGCTCGGGTTGAGATACTTGATCGTGCCGCTAAAGGTGCGACCCGGGAGACCGTCGCAGCTAAAGTCGAGGAGCTGGCCGACCGCGACCCGGCCAAAGTCGGTCGAGGGGACGGTGACGGTCAGATCGAGGATGCGATTATCGACGATGCGGAAGATGACATTCCCTCCCGAATCGGCGCCGGCCAGGTCGCCGACATTGACGGCACGCATCGCCACCACCCCGTCGATCGGGGCGCGAATCAGACTCTTCTCCAGGCGTAGCCGCAGCTGCGCCAACTCCTCAGCGGCCGCCTGGCGCAGGGCGTCGGCGGCTGCGGCCATGCTCAGCGCATCGTCAAGCTGCTGCTGGGTCGCCAGCCCGGCGCCCTTGAGCTTCTCCATTCGCCCGGCTTCGCGCTGAACACGATCGGCTTCGACCCGAGCCTGCAACGCTCCGGCCTCAGCGCGCTTGACCAGAGTTGCGGTCTCGGCGGCCTGAATCCGCGCCAGGGGCTGCCCCTTGCGCACCGCCACCCATTCGGTGACGTAGACCTCGGTATAGAGCCCGGCCAGCTCGCTCTTGATCTCGGCGGCATTCCTGGCGGCGAGGGTACCGGTGACATGGATGGCATCGGTCAGGAGCGCCGGGGCAGCGATTGCCGTCTCGACGGCAATCGCCGGTTTTTCTGTCGGTACAGCCGAATCGTTTTTGTTGCAGGCGCTGCAAAGGAGGAGAGCAATGAGGAGGAGGGGACGAAGCGACGCGGTCATCGTGAAACTCCTGCGTGAACAATTATTCGAAGGTATATCCGAACATCGCAATATCGGCGGCAAAGTGCCGGGCGACGAGGGCAGCGGTCTCAGGGGTGTAGTACTTCTGATAACCGCCGCGATCTTTGGCTTGGCGCTTGTGTTCGAGAGCCGGTGGCTTGACACCGATACGCTCGCAGATAGTGATGAAGTCATCGCCCAACGTCTCGAAACGACCGATAAAGTCGACCAGCACCTTGCCGTGCAGATCGATCAGGTAATCCGATTGGAGTTCGATCGAGGTATCGAGATGGTATTGGTAAGGGCGGGCGGGATCGAGCTTGTAGCGGAGGAAGGTCTCGAAATCGCGGTCGCCGACCAGATGGGGCCGCTCGCGCTTGAGGTGGTGGTAGGAGCTGACCTGCAGATCCCAGGGGTTGCGGACAAAGGCGAACTTGAAGAGGCTGTTAAAGACCTCGCGCGGCAGCATCTCGTAAGCGGCGATGACCTTGGCATGGCGGGGAATTTTGCAAGCGATGCGATGCCCGGTCAGGCCACTGATACGACTACAGATGAACTGGGGAACAAAGTAAGGATCGCGCCAGCGCAGACGATTGAGGGTCGAACGGACACTGGTGCCGGCGGTCTTGGCGATATGGACAAAGAGGAAGTGGTGACGGTGGCAGATGAGCATATTAAAAATCCTTCTTAACTGGATTCGCCGAGAAGCAGGCGACGATAGTGTTGGGCGCTGCGGCTGACGTTATAGTCGGCAACGGCAGCACGAATCGCGGCGGCCGGCGGCGGGCTATCGAGCAGGCGCTGCATGGCCGCCGCCATAATCGTCGGATCACCCATCGGCACCAGCTCACCGACCCCGTCGCCGGGGAGAAGTTCATTGGGGCCACTCGGACAATCGGCCGCCACCACCGGGATTCCCAGGGCCATGGCCTCGGTGAGGGCATTGGGCGAACCTTCCCAGCGGGAGGAGAGGACAAAGAGTTGCGCCCGGCGCAGATAGCGGTAGGGATTCGCTTCGAAACCGGGGAGACGCAGATCGGCCGTGACCCCGAGTTCAGCGGCGAGGGCTTCGAGAGCCGGGCGGTCACTCCCCTCACCGAGGATGAGGAGGCGACAGGGGCGGCTGGCGCGCAGCAAAGCAAAGGCCTGCAGCAGCGTAAAGAAATCCTTCTGCTCGGTCAGTCGTCCCACCCCCATGATCACCGGCGGCGCGCCGGGGGCAAACCAGGGATCGTCGAGTTCGACCTTACTCTGCACCTCCATCGCCGCCGTGATCACCGGATTGCGCACCACATGAAAGCGCTCGGGCGGCAACTGCGTGATCTTGAGGAGATCCTGCCGCACCCCTTCCGAGACTGCAATCACTGCATCGGCCTGGCGATAAAACCAGGGCATCGGCCAGCACCAAAGGGCAAAGCGCCAGGGCGCCTTATTCTCGAAAGCCGCCGAGACGGTGGTGCCGAGGCGGAAACCGAGGCGTACCGGCACGCCGCTCAGGCGCCGGGCGAGGACAGCGGTGCGGCAGGCGCGCTCCTTGGCGGCGAGGAGGGCATCAGGGCGCTCACGCTTGAGATAAGCGGCGAGGCGGAAGAGGCTGGTAAAAGTGTGGGAGGTGCCGAGCTTGACCAGACGCACACCCTCAGGGAGCTGTTGCAGGTGCTTGCTGGTCGAACGCGCCACGACCAGATCGACCGCGCAGCCGTCGGCGGCCAGCCCCCCGGCAAGGTTGAGGAGCATCCGTTCGACGCCGCCGGCGCCGGAGAAAGAGGCGAAGATGGCGATCTTTTTGGCTGGGTTCTTTTCCATGTTCACCTTACAGCCAGAGGAGAGGGTCGTCGTTCGCACCCGGCTTGGCACCGAAGTCGTCGATAAAGAAACGGTGCCAGATGGCAAACTGGATCAGAGACCAAAGCTCCCGATCGCGGCCGCCGCGCTGGCGCTGAGCAGCACAAAGGGCGCTGACGCCGGCAGGATGAAACCACTCCCGGATCCCCCGGTTCGCCAGCAGTTTACCTTCGGCGGCGGCAACAAAGGCGGGAGTCAACCACTCCCCCATCGGCACATGGAAGCCGCGCTTCTTGCGATAAAGATGCTCGGCCGGAATGCTCTTCTCTGCCCAGCGCTTAAGGAAAAGCTTCCCCTGGCGGCGATCGGTCTTGAGCTGATCCGGCAGACTCAGGCCGAACTCAATGATGCGGTGATCAAGAAAGGGGACGCGCCCTTCAACCCCAAAGGCCATGAGCATGCGATCGGCCTTGACCAGCAGGTTGTCGGGCATGGCGGTCATCAGGTCGGTATACTGGCAGCGCTGCAGATGGCTCCATTCGCGCGGCGTTTCGTTCCAGGCCTGAATAAAGGGGCGGCGGATCGCTGACGTCGCAGCCTGCAGCTCCGCACCGAGAAGGCGCGACGTCCAAAGGGGATTCAGTTGTGGGCTGGTGCGAAAACCGCCGCTGCCGGGGCGGACAAGATTCTGAAAGAAACGCTCAATGCCCCCTTTGCGGTAGCGGCCATAACCGGCAAAGGCTTCATCCCCCCCTTCGCCGGAGAAGACCACCTTGAGTTCTTTGGCGGCATGCTCGGCCAGAATCGCCGTCGGCAGCGAAGCATAATCGCGCATCAAATCGTCCGCCGCCCAGATGGCAATCGGCAGCCGACCAAGGACTTCGGCACCGTGCAGCGGGATCGAGGTATGGCGGCTGTTGAAATATTTGGCGATGTATTCGGCGCCGGCGAGCTCCCCTTCCATTTGCGAATCAGGGAAGCCGACGGAAAAGGTCCGCACCGGCTGTTCCTGATGCTTGGTCAAAAGGGCAAGGAGGAGAGCCGAATCGACGCCGCCGGAAAGGAAGAGTCCACAGGGGACGTCGGAGCGGACATGTTCGCGCATCACCGTCTCGATGAGGGGCGCAAAGCTTTCAAGCGCTTCCTCCATCGAACAGTCGACGGTGCGGACATCGGTCGCACTCCAGTAGGGGCGCAGCACCGTCGAACCGTCGGCTTCAAAGGTCAGCGTCGTCGCCGGCGGCAGACGGTGGATCCCCTGGACGATCGCCTTCTCTCCGGTATTGAACTGGCTTTGCAGATATTGCAGGAGCGCTTCCACCTCGACCTCGGGAGCGGCACTGCGGGCGGCGATGATCCCCTTGAGCTCGGAAGCAAAGAGGAGGCGCCCCCCTTCTTGACTGTAAAAGAGGGGTTTGATGCCGAGGCGATCACGGCCGAGGATGACGCGGTTGCGGAGTTTGTCGATGAGGCAGAAAGCGAACATACCGTGCAGACGCTTGGCAAAGTCGTCGCCGTAGATCGCATAGGCATGGATGATCATCTCGCTGTCGGAGTGGGTGACAAAGACGCACCCCTGCGCTTCTAACTCCTGGCGCAGCTCGACAAAGTTGTAGATCTCGCCATTGGCGACGAGGATAAAGCGGCCGTCCGCCGAGCAGATCGGCTGGTGCCCGCCGGCAAGATCGATGATCGAGAGGCGCGTCTGCACCACCCCGTGCCCCTGCCAGATCAGGAGGCCGTGATCGTCCGGACCGCGATGGGCAAGAAAGTGCGCCTGGCGCCGCAGCTCCGCTTCGCTGGGGGGATGGTTCTGACTGAGGATTCCGGCGATTCCGCACATAGTTAACCTTTAACCAAGCAAAAAAGCTTATCTGATTCTATCAGTCCTAAAGTCCAAAGACCCGCAAATAGGCATCGGTGCTGCGCTCGATCTCGTAAGGGAGGGCGGCTTGGCGTAAAAAATCCGGATCCCGAGGCGGGGCAGCCAATAATTTATTGATGGCGCTCGCCAGCGCATCGACCGCGCCGACCGCAACGAGTTCGCCGTACTTGCCATCCTGAAGAATTTCCCGCGGACCGCTCGGGCAGTCGGTCGAAATAACCGGTGTCCCCACCGCCAGAGCTTCGATTACAACAAAACCGAGGCCCTCATGCCGGGAAGTAAAGGCGAAGAGGGCGGCATGCGCCATGAAAGCGTAGGGATTCGGCTGAAACCCGGCAAGATCGACATCCTCGCCGACCCTGAGTTCGCGAGCCAGGGCGATCAAATGATCGTGCTGCCGGCCCCGTCCGAGGATAACCAGACGGCAGGAGCGCCCGGCGCGCACCAAGGCAAAGGCACGGATGAGGGTCTCGAAATCCTTGCGTTTGCTCAATTCCCCGACACCAAGAATCACCGGCGGCTCGCCCGCCTGAAACCAGGGATGCTCAGGCTGCTCCGGACGCGTCTGCAACAGTTCAGCGGAGATGACCGGACAAGGGACAACCTCAATGCAACTGCGCGCGATCCCGCCATAAGCAGCCATATCATCCGCCACCCCCTTGCTGGTCACAATAACTTTGGCAGCGCGGGGATAGAAATGCTTGATGAACTGCCGCTGATACCAGCGCTCAAACCCCGAACGCCCGGCCAAATCGATAGAGATCGTCGCCCCCATACTGAAAATCAGCCGGGTCGAGACCCCCGAAAGGACTTTGGCAAAATAAGCTGTGTGAATGACCCGGTACTTGTCGGCAAGGAGCACGGCCGGCCGCTCCTGCTTCAGATATCGGGCAATGGCGGGAATTGCCGAGTAGACATGGCTGGTGCCGAGGTCAATGATTCGGACACCGGGAGGAAGTTCTTCAAGATGCGGGCCATGACCGCGAATCTTGAGGATATCGACCTGATAACCACGGCGTGCGAGGGCTGGAACCAGATTCCTGGCGATCTTGTCGACCCCGCTGTGGCCGGAGGTGGCAAGAAAAATTGCAATTCGCGGCTTGTTTTCAAAGGACATCTTTATCTCACGATGCTTATGGTGACTGATCAAGCTTCAGGACTTTAATATACTGATCGACGGATTTCTGCAGAGAAAAATTCATGGCTCTGTTAATCAAAAGTTCTTTACCGGGATGATCGTTCAGACTTTCGGATATTGCGCGAGCAAGGGCAGAGACGTCATCAACGGGAACAAGCTTGCCAATCTCGCCGTTTAACAATATCTCGCGGGGACCGTACGAAGGGCAATCCGTTGAAACGACGGGAATTCCGACTGCCAAAGCCTCGACGAGGACGACACCGAAGGCTTCACTCCGGGAAGACAAGACGAATAAATCGGCATGCGCCAGATAAGAATACGGATTTGCAACGAATCCAGGGAGATAAACGTTATCTTGCAGGCCTAATTGTTGTGCCAGTTTTTCAAGATTTTTTCTTTCCCGGCCTTCACCGCAGATGACCAGCAAAGAATCATGGCAATTTTCGATTTCGGAAAAAGCCCGCAACAGGATTGCATATCCTTTTTCCGCTTCTAACCGACCGACACTGATAATGACATGCTTTTTACCAGACAACAAAGACAAGTTGTCTTGCCATTGTTCTGCCAGTGATTGGATTTCATCGACGGCCACGGGGTTGTAAATGACAGAAATTTTATTGGCAAACCCGGGGAAAACCGTCAAAAAGTCCCCGGCTGTGCCTTGCGATACAGCTATGACCCTAACGCAATATTTACCCAGAGTCATAAACTCGGAATATTTTTTCTCTTGTTTTTTTGTTCGTTTAAATTCAACTCCAAAGGAGAGCGACATTTGGCTGTGAATGGTCATGACAATTTCTGTCTTAAAAGCGATCAACCTCTTGGCATAAGCGGCATAAACGAAAGAATGATAACGGTCAGCGATGACGATATCAGGGGTTTTTCGTATTAAATATAGAGCCATCATTAAAATACTGAGTATTTTATTCGATGTTCCCAAGCTTACCAATTTCACCTTGGCATCAAGGCGATCAAGCATGTTGCTTTGATTCTTTTTGCCAATGACAAGATCGACCTGAAAACCTTTGGTCGCCAACTCATTGCAAAGCTGGATCGTTACTTTTTCGACTCCGCCGTTTTGAAAAGAGGAGCAGTAAAAACAAATTTTTTTCATGGCTAAGAGTTTCTGCCCAACTTTTTGACGATTTTCAGATAATTCTTAATTTTCCAGGATAGTGGTTTTTTTTGAGCATAAACAATTTTCAAGTATTTCTTGAGAGTTTTGTTATCAATATCGATCCCTGAAGTAGAAATCTCTTTCTCAATCATATTGGCATATGAATTTTCATTCAGAAAAAACTTAGCGGTGAAATAATTGAGTGTTTTTTCTCGATTGTAATAAAACTTGTAGTCGTAATCTGAATTTTTAACGTGGACTTTGTGTGCGTTTTTTTTATGGATTCGGTATAAAACTAAAGGAGATGCACAATAATATTTTCTGGCCCCAGCCAAGGATGCACCAACGACCAATGGCAAATCGGCACTTATTCTCCAATCTTCTTCAAGGTCTACTGGAAAAATTTTAAAGAACGTTGAGGAACGGAGCGAAATAGTCGCCGTTGGCCCCCCAATAAACTTTTTCCTGAAATATGTATAAGCCACAGAATATCCGAGGTCTTTATCTCTAGCATATTTCCTTACAACCTCATTCGACTCGCCAAATTCTTCGTAAGCGCAAAAAACGAAATCAACCGTTTTTGATCTATAAATTTCAACAATTCTTTCGATGTAATCACTACGCCAGATGTCATCCGAGTCAATAAAGAAAACTATGTCGCCGGTCACATGTTGAGCGGCGACATTAAAGGCAGAGAGTTGCCCACCGTTTTCCTTGCGGATAAATTTCATGTGACTATGTTGTTCGACATAATCGACAATGACCGCGCAAGAAGCATCGGTCGATCCGTCATCGACGATGACGATCTCGTCAACCGGCAATGTCTGTGCCACAACGCTGTCAAGTGTCTCGCTGATGTACCGGTCATAATTGTAACTGTTAACGATAACCGATATCTTCAATTGTTCGCTCATTTATCAGACCTTCACTTACTGATTTATTTCAAAATTATACTTTTTAACCACTTTTTCCTGGCACCAAAGGCAATCGAATACGCCGGAACATCTCTATTTACTACCGAATTGGCACCGATTATTGAGTCCTCTCCGATTGTGACGGCTGCCAAAATAGTAACGAATTCACCTTGCCATACATTGTCGCCAATAACGACTTTATCATTGGAACTCAAACTTCTTCTACTTGGCATCTCTAGTCGATTGGTCAGAAATATAAAATCCCTTATCCTCATCAAATAAAATTTTCTTCTTTACAAATATTTTTTCGTAATTTTTAATTAAGTTATTTGCAATTTTTTTCCATAATTTTGCAAAAGGCAAAGGTAATTTTATTATCGGTACTGTAACTAACCAAAAAACAATATTATTCTTATTTATTGGGTATAATAGTTTAAAATAATCATCCTCTGAAAAACTTCCAGAACTTTTTTTATGTTTTATAATAAAAATTGGCAGAAAATCACACAGCATTTTCTTCTTAAATCTATTAACTACATTATGTGACAATCCTTTTTCCCCGAAATAATCTAGAGCATTAAACAAATTAGCACAAAATACATTGCATATAGAATATCCACCTGTATTTTCTGATTTTGCAGCAATACAATAATCTTTAATATAAATATTTTTTCCAGCATTCATAATCGCTGACATATACCAATAAAATTGAATTATTTCAGACTTAATCAATTTATCATAGTTAATATTATTGTCTATATATTTTTTGTTTACTATATTTCCAGAAATAAATGTCATCATATAATTTATATCATCAATGAAATAATTTTTATTTGTATAAATTTTCGCATAATTATTGTTTGCTGATTTTCTATTTTTCTGGATTACATCATATTTTTCATAAAACGGATAGCTATTCAAATAAACAACTCCATAGTCATCGTCTGAAATGTAATTAAATATTTTATCTAATGAACCTGGCAATAAAACATCATCATCCCCTATCATTAAAAAATATTTAGCAATTGATTTTTCAAGGCACTGTAAAAAATTTCTATCCATACCTATATTTTTTTCATTTTTTATATATATTATCTTATTTCCTGATTTAATATATTTTTCTACTACTTCACTAGTATTATCATCAGAACAATTATCAGATACAATTATTTCTACGATATTTGAATATTTATTTGTTTCTTTACAAATATTTTCAAGGCATAGATCTAAATAATTTGCCCTATTATACGTTGGTATAGCAATAGTTAGTAATTTTTCCACTTGCGACCACCTTTTTAAAAATATTTTTTTATATAATTTGATTAAAAATTCCTAAATAATACTTTGAAATAAAAATCTGACTTTTTTGAACTTTTTTTATTTGTATTTATCCCTTTCTCCATAAACTACAAGCTGCTTCATTCCTTCTTCAGATCCTATCTTCGGCACCCACCCAGGCAAAACAGCCCCACAACTCCAAGGGACCATGACTTCACGAAGACGATACGGTCTCCCCCCCCATTCAATCGGCAACGACTTTCCAATCAAACGTCCGTACGTTTCAACAAGCACTTTAAGTGGAATTGCATTATTTGAAGAAACCCCAAAACTTTCATGTTCTTTTACAACTCCGCTTTGTAATCGTTCTGCTGCGGCAACAAACGCTTGAACCACATCATCAATGTGAACAAGATCGATCAATTGCTCGCCAAAAGACATGGCCAGGGAGATTCCCTCTTTAGCCGCTTTATCGAGAAGCTGGAAAAGTTTTGGGCGGGGGTCGTTTGGCCCGTAGGTGTCAAACAGCTTGAGTGTTATTGCAGCAACACCTTTCGCCTCAACGTAATACTGTAAAATATCTTCAAAAGCCTGCTTAGTGGCGGCATACAGATTTACAGGGGAATAGGACTTGTTTTCGTAGTGTTGCCAGGATGTTCCAGTGTTGACGATCTTTGTCGCCCCTTGACTGGCCATTGCTTCCAGCAGTTGCGTGCCAAAGAGGACATTGCTGACGATCAATCTCTCAATGTCTTTCGAAATCTGTTCCGAAAGAACAAGCGACGCGAGGTGAAAAACTACATCGGGTTTCACTCCCTCCAGGATTGTATTCATGCAGTCCGTGCTTCCATCATGGACATGAATGGCAACGTGACCTTTGATATCATCCAGCAGGGTGTAATTATCATTGGGGATAGCAATAATATGGACACCCCATCCCTCCTGAACAAGCCGTCGACATAGGTTCGAACCGACAAACCCGGTGCCTCCGGTTATTAACGCGGTCTTTTCACTCATCCGTTCTGCTGGCTCCAGGTAAAAGGTGAATAAAAATCGTCAAAGGCCTTGAATCCGGCATCCAGGGATTAGAGTTTCAACCTTATTAAATATCACCTGCAAATGGCCTCGATTTCTTTTAGCATATAACCGATCATCGCTTCAGTCATCCCCGGGTAGACTCCGATCCAGAAAGTATCGTTCATAATTTGGTCAGTGACTTTCAAATCGCCAACGACCCGGTACCCTTCTCCACTCTTTCTCATCTCGTCAAAACAGGGATGCTTGATCAGATTGCCGGCAAAGAGCATGCGGGTCTGAATCCCCTTGCGTTCGAGATGATTGACCACCTTGTCCCGGTTCAGCCCCGTTCCGGGACGCACCGTCAGCAAGAAGCCAAACCAGGAAGGGTCAGAATTCTCCGTTGCTTCGGGGAGGACGAACTTGTCTTCCAAACCGGCCAAACCGGCACGCAACAGCTTCCAGTTCTTCTGACGCGCCTCAATAAAACCAGGAAGTTTTTCCAACTGCGCGCAGCCAATCGCGGCCTGCATATCGGTTACCTTCAAATTGTACCCGAAATGCGAATAAACATACTTATGATCGTAGCCGAAAGGGAGTTCGCCAAACTGCTGCCCGAAACGGTTGCCGCAGGTATTATCTTTACCTGACGGGCACCAGCAATCGCGGCCCCAGTCGCGAAACGATTCCACCAAACGATTTAACTGGCTGTCATCAGTGTAGACCGCCCCCCCTTCGCCCATGGTCATATGATGGGGAGGATAAAAACTCGACGTGCCGATGTGGCCGATGGTGCCGGTGTATTTCCAGACGCCGTTGTGAAGATAGCGCGAACCCAGGGCATCGCAGTTATCTTCGATCAGCCACAAGTTGTGCTTGTCGCAGAAAGATTTCACTGCCGACAGATCGAAAGGGTTGCCCAGGGTGTGGGCCACCATGACCGCCTTGGTCTTTTCAGAAAGCGCTGCATCGAGTTGCGAGACATCGATGTTGTAGGTCGGCAAGGAAACATCGACAAAGACGGGCACGGCGCCGTACTGGATGATGGGTGCAACGGTCGTCGGGAATGCGGCGGCGACAGAAATAACCTCATCACCGGGCTTGATGCGGCGGGCTCCCAGTTTGGGAGAAGTCAACCCCATGAAGGCGAGAAGATTGGCGGACGATCCGGAGTTGGTGAGGGAGCAGTGCTGGACGCCAAGAAACTGGGCAAATTCCTGTTCGAACTTTTCCGCATAGCGACCGGTGGTCAACCAGAAATCGAGGGACGAATCGATAAGATTGGTTATTTCAGCTTCGTCGAAAACACGTCCGGCATAGGGGATGCGATCACCCGTGGTAAACGTCTTTTTCTGATTATGCGCATGCTGATAGTAGACGATGGCTGCCGCTATTGCCTCTTTGCGTAATTGGACTTCGACTTCGTTCTTCACAACGACTCCTGTGACAGGTTTTCATAAGAGGTAATCTGCTCTAAACAACACCGGCGGATATCACCATCAGCAGAATAGACTTTCACCCAGTGCAATATCGAAATTAGTGTCGTGCTTAAATCCCAGCGCGGCTGCCAGTCAAGTCGCATTTTCGCCTTGGAACAGTCGAGCTTGAGATAATGAGCTTCGTGGGGATGATCACCACTATCAATCTCGTAGCGTGCACCGTTGCCATGAAGATCGCACATCCGTTGGACGATCCACTCCACCGGTTTGGCGTCATCGTCGGTCGGGCCAAAGTTCCACCCTTCGCCGTAATCTGCCCCTTGCTCATAGAGACATTGCGCCAGCCGCAGATATCCGGAAAGAGGTTCAAGAACATGCTGCCAAGGACGAATCGCGTGCGGGTTGCGGATGCGTACTGCTTCGTTTGCCAACAGGGAACGAATGATATCGGGAATCAGCCGGTCAGCAGCCCAATCGCCGCCGCCGATGACGTTCCCCGCTCGCGCCGTGGCCAGCGCGACACCGTGGCTCGAATAATCCTGCGCATTAAAAAAGGATTGGCGATAAGCCGCCGAGACTAACTCCGCACAGCCCTTGCTGCTGGAGTAAGGATCGTAACCGCCCATCGCCTCATTTTCGCGGTATCCCCAGACCCACTCGCGATTTTCGTAGCATTTGTCGGTGGTGACGTTGACCACCGCCCGGACTGATGGGCACTGTCGCACGGCTTCGAGGAGGTGGACGGTCCCCATGACATTTGTGGCGTAGGTTTCCACCGGAATCTTATAAGAATCACGCACCAAAGGCTGGGCCGCCAAATGGATGATGATTTCCGGTTCCGACGTGATTAACTCTTGACGCAGCCGCTCGCTGTCACGGATGTCAGCAATCACCAAACGCGCCAGCAACGATTCGACCCCGGCCAGCGCAAAGAGGCTCGGCTCGGTCGGCGGAGCAAGAGCATAACCGGTCACGCTTGCACCAAGGTGATGCAGCCACAGACAAAGCCACGAACCCTTGAAACCGGTATGACCGGTGACAAAGACTCTTTTTCCCCTCCAGAAATTTGCCGCGGCCGTCATGCCCAAACCTTCCAAGGCGCTTTGCCACTTTTCCAAAGATCTTCCAGGTGGTTTTTGTCGCGTAGCGTATCCATCGGTTGCCAAAACCCGGAATGCTTATAGGCGACGAGTTCGCCGGCGGTCGCCAGGCGCTCCAGCGGCTCCCGCTCGAGGATGGTGCTGTCGCCGTCAATCACATCAAAGACTTCTGACTGCATTACGAAGAAACCACCATTGATCCAGGACCCATCACCTCTGGGCTTTTCCTGAAACCCTTTTACCAGATTGTCTTGCGACAGGTCTAAAGCCCCAAAACGCCCCGAAGGTTGAACGGAAGTGACTGTGGCTAATTTTCCATGCTTTTGGTGGGATGCGACCAACGCGTTGATGTCCACATCCCCGACGCCATCGCCATAGGTCAGCAGGAAGGGTTCGTTGCCAATATAGCGTTGAACTCGTTTGATACGACCACCCGTCATCGTCTCCGTTCCGGTATCAACCAGCGTCACCTTCCACGGTTCGGCAGAGTGGGAATGGATCATGCGCTCATTGCCGTTACGGAAATCGAAGGTCACATCGGATTCATGCAGGTAATAGTGAGCGAAATATTCTTTAATGCTGTAGCCCTTGTAACCCAGACAAATGACAAAATCATTGAAGCCATAATGAGAATAGATCTTCATGATATGCCAAAGAATCGGCTGATCACCGATTGCAATCATCGGCTTCGGCTTGAGATGCGATTCTTCACTGATACGGGTTCCGTAACCACCAGCTAAAATAACGACTTTCATATATTCTCCATTCCTCTGTGCTGAGTCGAGGCGGGTTGAAATTTTCCACAGGAAAACTCACGACATCGATCGGCGGAGGATAGAAACTAAAAAATACCTCCCTACCTGTCAGAGCATCCCAGTTCACAAAAAAGTGAAGCAGCAGCATCTTTAGCTGCCAGAAGGGGTGGCGCTATGAGGGGCCACTCAATGCCAAGATCCGGATCACTCCACAGAATGCTCCTCTCGTGCTGCGGCGCATAATATTCAGTGGTTTTGTATAGAAAATCCGCCGAATCAGACAACACGAGAAAACCATGGGCAAGACCGGGCGGTATCCACATCTGCCGTTTGTTTTCGGCGGAAAGGGTTTCCCCCACCCATTGGCCAAAGGTCGGCGAGTCGCGACGGATATCGACGGCAACGTCAAAGACTTCGCCTTGCGTGCAACGCACCAGCTTCCCCTGCGGCTGCTCGACCTGATAATGGAGGCCGCGCAGCACACCGCGCGCCGAGCGGGAGTGATTATCCTGGACAAATTGCGCAGTGACTCCGGTGGCTTCGCGAAAAACTTTCTCGTTATAGCTTTCGAAGAAAAAGCCGCGACTGTCGCCGAAGACCTTCGGTTCGAGAATAAGGACATCGGGGATGGCGGTTGGGATGACATTCATATTATTTCACCAACACTCTCACCCAAAACCCGCTCAAGGTACTCGCGGTAGCTCGATTTTGGTGTCGCAGCGACGATTTCGGCAAACCTTTTTTGATCGACAAACCCTTTGCGCAAAGCGATCTCTTCGAGGCAGGCGATCTTCAACCCCTGGCGTTGTTCCAGAGTACCGATGAAGTGGCTCGCTTCGAGAAGACTCTGGTGAGTACCGGTATCGAGCCAGGCGATGCCGCGGCCGAGACATTCGACGGTGAGCTGGCCACGGCGCAGATATTCAAGGTTGACATCGGTTATCTCCAATTCACCGCGTAAAGACGGCTTCATGTTGCGGGTAATCTCCACCACCTGTCCATCATAGAGATAAAGGCCGGGGACGGCGAAGTGCGACTTGGGATGAGCCGGTTTTTCTTCGATGGAGAGGACCTGGCCGGCCTTGTCGAACTCGACGACGCCATAGCGCTCGGGATCGGTGACCGGATAGCCGAAGACCATGGCGCCGCGGCTGAATTCGGCCATGATGCGGTCGATCCCCATCTTGCCGTAAAAGATATTATCGCCGAGGATCAGACAGACCGGATCACCGGCAATAAACTCCTCGCCGACCAGAAAGGCCTGGGCGATCCCCTTCGGTTCGGCCTGGACCGCATAGGAAAGGCGGATACCGAAGCGGCTGCCGTCCCCGAGCAACTCCTGAAAACGTGGGGTGTCGTGCGGAGTCGAGATGATGAGAATATCGTTGATCCCCGCCAGCATCAGCGTCGAGAGCGGATAGTAGATCATCGGCTTATCATAGACCGGCTGCAACTGTTTGCTCGCGACTAACGTCAATGGATAAAGACGGCTGCCGGCACCGCCGGCGAGAACGATCCCTTTTTTTATCATAATGGTAACTCCTCTTTACTTCGCTCATCTAAATATAAATTCAAGCTCTCCTGCCAGTCCGGTATGAGCGCTCCGGTTCGCCGGAGATATTTCTCTTTGGCAAAGACGGAATAGGCCGGTCTGGTCGCCGGGAGAGGGTAATCCGATGTCATGATCGGCACCACCCTTTTGACCTTGCACGGAACTCCCAATATCCTAGCTTGGTTGATGATCTCTTCGGCAAAACCATGCCACGATGTTTCCCCGAGATTACTGAAATGATAAAGGCCATAATTTTTCGAGGAAGCAGGAAGCGCAAGGAGATAAAAGATCCCTTGAGCCAAATCACCGGTGTAGGTCGGTGAGCCGATCTGGTCGGCGACAACGCGCAGCTCGTCGCGCTCGGCGGCAAGGCGAAGCATGGTCTCAACGAAATTCTTGCCGCCGGGGCCGTAGAGCCAGCTGGTACGCAGGATGAAGTAGCGGGACAGGCCGCTCGCGATAATGGCGGCTTCGCCGGCAAGTTTGGAGCGGCCGTAGGCGGAGAGGGGGCCGGTCGGATCGCTCTCGGTGTATGGACTCCCCTTGTCGCCGCTAAAGACGTAGTCGGTGGAGATATGTACCAGGATTGCGCCGACCGCTTGTGCCGCCTCAGCCAGAAAGCCGGGGCCAACGCCGTTGACGCGAGTCGCCAGCTCTTCCTGGCTTTCGCAGCCGTCGACATTGGTAAAAGCGGCGCAGTTGACGATCACAGCCGGCTGCAGACGGACAATCTCGTCCAGCACCTGCGGGCTGTTAGTCAGATCAAAATCGGGAAGATCGTAATTGCTGACTTCATAGTCGAACGGCGCCAACTCACGAACCTTACGGGCGAGCATACCATTCGCACCTATCAGGGCGAGACGCTTTACCGCCATCCTAATGAGTCCCGTACTGCTGCTGGTAGTAATCACGATAGACGCCGCTGGTGATCTCCTCTACCCAGTCGCGATGTTCCAGATACCAGTCGAGGGTCTGGTCGATCCCCTGTTCGAAGGTCAGTGACGGTTCCCAGCCAAGCTCGTTACGAATTTTGCTGGCATCGATGGCATAACGACGGTCGTGACCGGGGCGATCGGTGACGAAGCGGATCAGGGAACGACGGGGTTGACCCTCCGGCAATAGCCCGACCTTGGCGTCAAGGAGGTCACAGATGGTGTGGACCACTTCAAGATTCTGCTTCTCGTTATTGCCGCCGATATTGTAGGTCTCACCGACCCTGCCGGCTTGCAGGACGCGCAGAATGGCGGCGCAGTGATCGACGACGTAGAGCCAGTCGCGGACATTGGTGCCGTCGCCGTAGACCGGCAACTCCTTGCCGTGCAGGGCGTTACTGAGGATGAGCGGGATCAACTTCTCGGGGAAATGGTAGGGCCCGTAGTTGTTGGAGCAGTTGGTGATCAGGGTCGGCAGGCCATAGGTGTGATGGTAGGCGCTGACCAGATGGTCAGAGGAGGCTTTGCTCGCCGAGTAGGGGGAGCGGGGGTCGTAGGGGGTGGTTTCGGTGAAAAAGCCGGTGTCACCGAGGGAGCCGTAGACTTCGTCGGTGGAGACATGGAGGAAGCGAACGTCACTACGCCCCAGCCAGGCTTTTCTGGCCCCTTCGAGGAGGGTGAAGGTGCCGACGATATTGGTGTGAATGAACTCGGCAGGACCGGTGATGCTACGGTCGACGTGCGACTCGGCAGCAAAGTGAACAACCGTATCGATCTCCTCGGCGGCAAAGAGCTCGCTGATCAGGGCGCTATCACAAATATCCCCTTTGACGAAACGGTAACGGGGATCCGCCTCGACATCGCTCAGATTGCGCGGATTTCCGGCATAGGTGAGCTTGTCAAGATTAACCAACCGGCAGTCACCGAGTTGCTGCAACGCCAGCCGCACGAAGTTCGAACCGATGAAACCGCAGCCGCCGCTCACCAATATCTTTTTCATTATTAGCCCCGATCCTCCTGAACAGTAGTCAACTTCACAAAATACCAAACTATTTTTATAGTCGTTCACCACTAAAATTACAACAAAAACTGGTTGGCTAGCAGGTTAACTGCCCAATTAATCACAATAGTAACTACCTCGCCGTCAACCACAGTTTCATCCCAATCGCCAAAAGGACCACCGCCAGCGTGGTCCGCAGGAGTCCATGCGGCAGCCGGGCAGAGAGCATGGCACCGACGATCACGCCGGGAATCGAACCGCAGAGCAGATTGGCTAAAAGGAGAAAATTGACATTGCCGATCAACAGGTGCCCGAGGCCAGCAAAGATGGCGAGCGGGATGGCGTGGACGATATCCGTCGCCACCAAGCGGGGCGGAGTTAGGCGGAGAGGGTAAAGGTAGGCCATGAATACGGCCCCTAAGGCGCCTGCCCCGACAGAGGTCAAAGTCACCAAAACGCCAAGAAGGGCACCGGCCAGCACCGTCAGAGGCGCTTGCAGCGATTTGAAGTGGGCGGCATCGGTGATGCGAAAGCGCGTACCGAAACGATGCAGGCGCTTTTGCAGCAGCAATCCTCCGGCGGTGAGGATGACGGCAATAGCTATCACCTCTTTAATCGATTGAAAACCCTGCGCGTGGACCGCGCTCATCTTCATAAAGATCAAGGTAGCCGCTACAGCGGGGAGACTCCCTAGCCACAGACGCTTGACTACCTGCCAGTCGATGAGCCCGTGCCCGTGATGGATCCGCGTCGCCGCCAGCTTGGTGATCGCGGCAAACCATAAGTCCGTCCCGACCGCCGCCGCCGGAGCGATGCCGAAGACCAGAAGGAGGATCGGCGTCATCAGCGCGCCGCCGCCGACGCCGGTCAAGCCGACCGTCAGGCCGGTCACGGCACCAGCGAGTACTTGTGCCCAATCCATAACTATCCCAGTCTTTCGAGAATCTGCTGCATGCTGAGATCTGCTGACAGTTCACTGCTGAGGAGATGAATTTCCGGATTTTCCGGCGCTTCATAGCTGCTGTCAATGCCGGTGAAGTTCTGCAATTCGCCCCGGCGCGCCTTGGCGTAGAGCCCCTTGGGATCGCGACGTTCGCATTCCTCCAGCGGCGTATCAACGAAGACTTCGATAAACTCTCCTTCGGCAAAGAGCTCCCGCGCCATCCGTCGCTCTGCCCGGTAAGGAGAGATGAAGGAGACGAGGACGATGAGCCCAGCATCGACCATAAGCTTGGCGACTTCGGCGATGCGACGGATATTCTCGACGCGGTCGGCTTCAGTGAAACCGAGATCGCGATTGAGCCCATGGCGGACATTGTCACCATCGAGAAGATAAGTATGCCGCCCTTCGGAAAGGAGGCACTTTTCGAGAAGGTTAGCGATCGTCGATTTCCCTGAGCCGGAGAGACCGGTAAACCAGATGCAGGAAGGCTGCTGATGCTTGATCGCAGCCCGCGCTTCTTGATTTACTTCGAGGGATTGCCAGTGAATATTTGTTGCCCGGCGCAGGGCAAAATCGATCATACCGGCACCGACGGTTTCGTGCGTGAATTTGTCGATCAGAATCAATCCGCCGAGGATGCGGTTCTGGCTGTAAGGCTCAAAGGCCACCGCTTGACTGAGACTGAGATTAACGACGGCAATTTCATTGAGTGCCAAAGTTTTGGCGGCAAGGTGGGCACCACTGTTGACGTCTTCACGGTACTTGATCGTCGTCACTGTCGCTGTCACCTCCTTGGTATGCATCTTGAGGAGGTAAGGGCGCCCCGCCACCAGCGACTGCTCGGACATCCAGAGGAGGCGCACCTCAAACTGGTCGGAGACCTGCGGCGGATTAACGGCTGCGACGATCATATCGCCGCGGCTGACATCGACTTCGTCGCTGAGGGTCAGAGTGACTGACTCACCGGCCCCGGCCCGTTCCAGACTTCCCGATTTGACGACAATCTCCTTGACGCGACTCGTCACCCCGGAAGGGAGGATACGTACGGCATCGCCAGGCCGGACCACCCCTTGGGCGATGCGGCCGCAAAAACCGCGAAAGTCGAGATTGGGGCGATTGACCCACTGCACCGGCAAACGGAAATCTCCGGTCATGGCACTGGCAACGCTGGCAACATCGACGCGATCAAGATAGTCCATAAGGCTCGGGCCGTCATACCAGGGGGTCTGCGGGCTCGACGTCATGATATTGTCGCCGTCAAGCGCACTCAAGGGGATGGCCTGCACAACGGTAAAGCCGAAACTTTTGGCAAATTCGTGAAACTCGGCGACGATCCCGGCAAAGACCTCCGGGTCGAACGCCACCAGATCCATCTTGTTGACGGCGAGGACCACCTGACGGATCCCCATCATCGCCACAATGCGGCTGTGGCGGCGAGTCTGGGTCAGCACCCCCTTGCGGGCATCAATAAGAATGATCGCCAAATCAGCAGTCGAAGCGCCGGTCGCCATATTGCGGGTGTACTGTTCGTGACCGGGGGTATCGGCGACGATAAAGCGGCGCTTATCGGTGGCAAAGAAGCGATAAGCGACGTCAATAGTGATCCCCTGCTCGCGCTCGGCTTGCAAACCGTCGACCAGCAGGGCAAAATCGATCTTCTCCCCCTGAGTGCCGAACTGCCGAGAATCACTTGCCAATGCGGTCATCTGATCATCGAAGATCGACTTCGATTCGTGCAACAGGCGGCCGATCAGGGTCGACTTGCCGTCGTCGACGCTGCCGCAGGTGATGAAACGCAGGGTCGGCCGGATCGCGCTATTCTCGGAAATTTCAGTGCCCATCAGAAATACCCCTCTTGCTTTTTCTTCTCCATCGAACCGGGCTGATCCGAATCGATTAAGCGCCCCTGCCGTTCCGAATCGCGGGCACACATGGTCTCGGCGATGACTTCCGCCAACGTCGTTGCGTTGCTCTCCATCGCTCCGGTCAGGGGGTAACAACCGAGCGTGCGAAAACGGACACAGCGCATCTCCGGCACTTCACCGGGTTCAAGAGGGAGGCGTTCGTCATCGACAAGAATCCAAGTGCCGTTCCGCATGACCACCGGCCGTTCCTTGGCAAAGTAAAGGGGGACGATAGGGATCTCTTCCGTTTCGATGTACTGCCAGATATCCTGCTCCGTCCAATTGGAGAGGGGGAAGACGCGCAGGCTCTCCTCTTTGCGAATGTGGGTATTGTACAGGTTCCAGAGCTCAGGGCGCTGCTTCTTGGGATCCCAGCGATGACCGGGTGAGCGGAAGGAGAAGATCCGCTCCTTGGCCCGCGACTTCTCTTCATCACGGCGGGCGCCGCCGAAAATAACATCGAAGTTGTAATGATCGAGGGCCTGCTTCAAGGCTTCGGTCTTCATGACATCGGTGTAGTAGGAAGAGCCGTGCGTAAAGGGGGTGATGCCGGCGGCCTTCCCTTCGGCGTTGGTATAGGTCAACAGCGTCATCCCTGCTTCCGCGACCATACGTTCGCGGTGGATGTACATCTCACGGAATTTCCAGGTGGTATCGACATGCAACAGGGGAAAGGGCGGCGGCGCCGGATAAAAAGCCTTCTGCGCCAGATGGAGCATGACAGAGGAATCTTTGCCGATGGAGTAGAGCATGACCGGGTGTTTTGCCCCGGCCACCGCCTCGCGGATGATTTCAATACTCTCGGCTTCGAGCTGGTTGAAGTTCATGGCATCCCTTTGCATGAATCTGCTGTGTAAATAAGTTACTAATCTCCTCACCGGAGAACAAATCATTTACAGGGATGAAAGGGGTACAGAGAATAAAGTCAAAATGTTTTTTTGACTCAAAACAAAGTACGAATACTCTTATCGATAAAGGTTTTATCCCCTTCATCCCCTTGATCCCTGTTAAATATGCCCGGTCGTGGCACCAAAGACAAAAAGCCCCCTGCCGAGGAGGCAAGAGGGCTGATTTTTGGCGTCCCCAAGGGGATTCGAACCCCTGTTACCGACGTGAAAGGCCGATGTCCTGGGCCGGCTAGACGATGGGGACAGTAATTTTAAAATGGTGAGCCGGGCGGGGGTCGAACCCACGACCATCTGATTAAAAGTCAGATGCTCTACCGACTGAGCTACCGGCTCACAAGAGAGGCTGTTATAAGGGAAGCTTCTTCGATTGTCAACGAAAAAAATCTTCACATCAAACTTTAGCAAAAAGGATTAGCAAGCTGAATAGTCTGGTCGCGACGCGGGCCGACCGAGACCAGAACCACCGGGCAGCCGGTCAACTCCACCAGCTTGTCGAGATAATCGCGGGCGCTCTGCGGCAGGGCGTCATAGGTCTTGATCTCGGAGATGTCCCCCTTCCAGCCGGGAAAGGAGGTATAAACCGGCACACACTCCGCCAGGACTTCCGGATCGCGCGGGAACTCGCTCAGTTCCTTCCCGCCGTAAGCGTAGGAGGTACAGACCTTGATCTCTTCAAGATCGTTGAGGACGTCAAGCTTGGTAATCGCCAGACCGGTCATGCCGTTACCGCGCACCGCTTCACGCAGGGCGACCGCATCGAACCAGCCGGTGCGACGCGGCCGACCGGTGGTGGCGCCGAATTCGCTGCCGACGCGGCGCAGCTCCTCGCCCATGGCATCATTGAGCTCGGTCGGGAAGGGGCCTTCACCGACGCGGGTGCAATAGGCTTTGGAGATGCCGATGACCGCATCGATAAAACGCGGCCCGACGCCAGTACCGGTACAGGCGCCGCCGGCCATCGTCGATGAGGAGGTGACATAGGGATAGGTGCCGTGATCGACATCGAGGAGGCTCCCCTGCGCCCCTTCAAAGAGAATATTCTGTTTCTGCTCAATCGCATCATTAAGGATTGCCGAGGAACAGCCGAGGTATTTTTCAAGCTCGCGGGCATAAACCGTATATTCGGCGATAATAGCCGCTTCGTCGAGGGGCGGCTGACCCAGAAATTTTTCGAGGAGGAAGTTCTTCTCGGGGAGAACTTCCCGGACTTTGGCGGCAAAGGTCTCGGGCTTGACGAGATCGCGTAAACGGATGCCGCGACGGCCGATCTTGTCTTCATAGGTCGGGCCGATACCGCGCCCGGTGGTGCCGATTTTGCGCTCGGTCTTGGAACTTTCCCGGGCGATGTCAATGGCTTTATGATACGGCATGATGACGTGAATATTGCCGTCGACCACCAACTGGTTGTCGTCCTTCATATAGCCCTTGGCCTTGAGCTTGACGATCTCTTCAAGGAAGACCTTGGGATCGAGGACAACGCCGTTGCCAATCACACAGCGCTTGCCGGTATGAAGAATGCCGGAAGGGATGAGGTGGAGAACCGTCTTTTCATTGCCGACCACCAGAGTATGCCCGGCGTTGTTCCCCCCTTGGTAGCGGACCACAGCGTTGGCATGCTCGGTATAGATGTCAACGACCTTGCCCTTCCCTTCATCGCCCCACTGGGCTCCTACAATAACGACATTCGCCATGAGCTCTTCTCCGGTAATGGTTGATCCCTACTCAAAAGTGCCAAGGAGGGGGGATTAATTCCAATAAACTTTCAGGCTGACCTTACCACCCCTAACCCCTCCTTGAATAAGGAGGGGGATTACAAGCTTTAAGCTCCCCTCCTTTGTTAAGGAGGGGCTGGGGGTGGTCGATTTTAATCTCTATAGCGCGACATCACCATCAAGGATCGCCTGCAACGGAATCGTGCGTTCGTGCCCGTCATCCACCCAGATCACCCGCACCTCCGGTTGTTGTGCGTCAACCACCAGCACATGACGAAAAGACATGCGCTTCGCATAAGCAATCGATTCTTCCAGGCTGCGGGGGATGATGTCCCGGGCCGCAGAATAACCCCGTTCGCGCAGAGCCTGCGCAATCTTCTGCGCCGCCTGCTTATCGGCGCCACTCTGGAAAAGGAGGACATCGGTGGTCTGCTCGGCCGCGTGCTCGAGAACAAGATCAAGGGCAGAGAGGAGATTCAGGAGATCGAAAGCAAAACCGGTGGCAGCGGCAGGATAGCCGTAGCGGGCGGTGAGATGATCGTAACGCCCCCCCTGACAGACCGCGCGGCCGAGACCGGGGAGAAAGCCCTGAAAGGTGATGCCGCTGTGATAATCGAGGCCGCGCAGTTCGCCGAGGTCGAAGGTCACATATTCTTCAAGACCATAGGTCTCAAGAACGGCCAGAACCTGACGGAGGTTGACGAGCGCTTGACAGGAACGTTCATTATGCACCGTCGCCGCTGCTTTTTCCAGGACTTCGCGGCCGCCAAAGAGGCGCGGCAGCACCAGCACTTCTTCACGCACAGTCGCCGGCAGGGTCAGGGTATCAAGGAGACGGGTCAGACCGGTCACCTCTTTGCGGGCAATCAGCGCCTGCAGAGCGCGCAGATCAGGCTCGGGGAGATCGAGTTGGGCCATGACGCCGCGATAAAATTCGACCTGACCGACATCAATGGTAAAGGTCGTGGCACCAAAAGCCTTGAGGGACTCGATGGCCATGGCGATCATCTCGGCATCAGCCTCGGGACTTTGCAGACCGATAAGCTCAACTCCGGCCTGAAAGATTTCGCGATCCTTGCCCGACTGCTGCTCGGCATGGCGCAGCACCCGGCCACTGTAACAGAGGCGTAGCGGCAGCGGCATTTCGTGCATCCGTGTTGCCACGATCCGCGCCACCTGCGGGGTCATATCCGGAGAGAAGGCGATGAGCTTGCCATCCTGACGATCGTCAAAACGGAAAGTTTTGTCGCGCAGACCGTGCCCCATGCCGCGCTCGAGAACATCAAGATATTCAAGACTGGGAGGGACGACCGGGCGGAAACCCCAGCGGCGGAAAAGTTCAAGGGCCGTCTCGGCGAGGAAGGCAATTTTAGCGGCTTTGGCCGGCAGAAAATCCTTGACGCCACGGGGGAGAAGGGGCTCGCTAGTGATCTCGGGAAGGGTCATGAACGAATAATCCGCTCTGATTCAGGCTTGGTTGACAAGGGTGACAGCCTAGCAACAGCGGCAAGAGCTGTCAAGAAGAACTATTTCATAAAGACTATTCGGCCGCAATCAAAGCGCCGTCCTGGATACGCAGCAGTACCGGCTTTTTCATACCATCGCCCAGGGGATCGAAGGCCAAGTCACCGCTGACGGCGGGAAAATTCTTCACCTGCGCCAAGGCACTGCGCAGTTCGCTACGACTACGGATCTTCCCCCCTTCGAGGAGGGCGATAAGAAGGCGGGCGAGGTCATAACCCTGGGCTTCGAGAATGCTCGGTTCTTCCCCGTAGCGCTCGCCATAACGCGCCACAAAATCGCGAACGCGGGGCTGGTCGCTCCCCGCATAAAAGCCGACGGTAAAGATAGCGCCATCGACATAACGAGCGGAGCGTTCCAGCAGTTCAGGGCTATTCCAAGCGCTGGTCCCGAGGAGTTGAATATTTTCAACACCGTAATACGCCAGATAGGAAGCGATCAGGGCGACGCGTTCGCCAACGTCGGGGATAAAGAGGACATCAAACGGGAGAGGTGCGCTACGCACCACCAATCGGCTCGACTCCTTGCTGTTAGTGTCGGGGATGGCAGGATTCTCCCCCTTGAGCAGCTTGATGGGTGTGCGGAAATCACTGTCCCTATCGCTGTAACTCTGCCGGGCGACCACCGTCCCGCCATGGCGACGGACAGCCTGACTAAAGAGATCGGCAAACTCCTGACCAAGACGATTGTCCGGAGCGAGGACAGCAAAACGCTTGCGCTTGCTGCCGGCGCTGGCGTAACGAACCAGGGTTTCGACCTGTTGGTGACTGGTGAGGGCCGTGCGGAAGACGTAATCGCCGATCTCCGGCACCCCCTCCTTCTGCGCCAAAGTCAGCAGGGGAATCTGTAACCTTTCCGCCTCGGCACCAGCGGCAACCGCGGCGCCGCCGGTCAAAGGGCCGATAATCGCCATCACCCGCTCTTCATGGACGAGCGCGGCGACAGCGCGACGATTTTCTTCCGGATCGCTGCCGGCGTCACGCACCACAAAGGCAATCGGCTGCGCCTGGGGAGGGCGTTCAGCCAGAGCCATGTCGATTCCCCGCTGCACCGCCTCGCCAAAGGAAGCGAATCTGTCCTGCAAGGGAAGGATGACACCGACAGCGCGCCGCAGCCACACCCCCCCTTCGAGCGTATCGCGCATCTGCAAGGCTTCGTTGCGCCGGCAAAAAGGGAGACTCCCGTTCAGCGCTTCGCCAAGAAACTGGCGCGCCATGACTGTTTCACCTGCTTGCAAAGCGCGACGGGCTCGCTCCGTTTGCAGGTCGTAGCGGAGCGCAGTCGGCCCTGAGCGCCCGGCGAAGCTGCGAAGTTCGTCCGCACTGGCGCCCTGCAGTAACCCTTGTTCCTGATGACAAAGTTCTTCCCGCTCTGCCCCGACCGCCAGCGGCAGAGATTGTGCGATCACCGTCAAAGCGTTGAATTTTTCCCCCTGCCCCTTCATCCCCTGGAGCAAAGCCTGCCATCGCTCCACGCGCTCCGGGGCTTCGAGAGTGCTTGGATCGATCACTAAAAGGGTGGCGATCCCTTCCTTGACTGCCTGGCCGAGGGCAATCTGCGTTGCCACTACCCCGACGGTATCACCCGGCAACTGCTCGGCCGGCGGAATCCGTTCGAGCAGGAGGAGGGCCGCGTCCTTCTGTCCCTCACTGAGACAGATTTTTGCAATGCGGCGCAGCTCGGCACTTGCCACCGTTGCCACACTGCTTTGCGCCGCACCCTCAGCACAAAGGGATGTCGCCTGCCCTGATGCCGGGAGAAAAAGAGCGCACCCCAAGGCGAGACCTGCGAGGAAAAGACGCAGTGAGAGCATCAAAGATTTCTCCTTTTAATCGAACATCTTCTTGACCTTGTCAAAGAAGCTCTTTTCCGAGGGACAAAGGCTCTCGCCCCCTTCACGGGAGAACTCCTCAAGCAACTCCCGCTGCCGGGAGGTTAACTTGGTCGGGGTCTCGACGCGCAGCACGACGAGTTGATCGCCCCGCCCATAGCCCTGCAGACTGGGGAAACCCTTGCCCGTGAGTTTCAACGTCTTGCCTGACTGGGTACCGGCCGGGACTTTCATCCTCACCTTGCCATCGAGGGTCGGCACCTCCAGTTCGCAACCGAGGGTCGCCTGCGGAAAGGAGATCGGCACTTCACAGATAACGTTCTGCCCTTGCCGCTCGAAGATGGCATGGGGCTTAACCTCAATGACGACATACAGGTCACCGGGGGGGCCGCCCTGCACGCCACTCTCCCCTTCGCCGCTGAGTTTGAGGCGGCTGCCGGTCTCGACGCCGGCGGGAATCTTCAGCGACAGGGTGTGGGTGGCGCGCACCCGACCGGTGCCCCGGCAATCGGGACAGGGCGATTCGATAATTTTACCGGTGCCGCGACATTCATGGCAGGGCCGGGCCATGGTGAAGAAACCCTGCTGGAAGCGAACCTGGCCGCTGCCGCGACAGGTGTTGCAGGTCTTGGCGCTCGTCCCTTTTTTGGCTCCGGAGCCGCTACAGGTTCCACAGCTCTCCTGCCGCGGGATCTGCAGCTTGGTTTCGGTGCCAAAAGCCGCTTCGTCAAAGGTGACTTTGAGGTTGTAGCGAAGATCATCACCACGCTGACCGCGCTGATTACTACTCCGTCCGCGCTGGCCGCCACCGCCGAAGATATCCCCGAAAATATCACCAAAAATATCTTCAAACCCGGCGCCGCCGCTGTAACCGCCCCCTTGGGACTCGACACCGGCATGACCATACTGATCGTAGGCGGCCCGTTTCTGAGCGTCAGAGAGAACGGAATAGGCTTCCGTCAGCTCCTTGAACTTGTCTTCCGCCGCCTTATCCCCCGGGTTTTTATCCGGATGGTACTTGATCGCCAGCTTGCGGTAAGCCTTTTTAATCTCGGTCTCGCTGGCGTTTTTGTTCACCTCGAGAATTTCGTAATAATCGCGTTTTTCTGCCAAAGGAGGGGTCCTCTTCTCGTTCTATGGAATGCAAACAGGGGCGCAGCAGGCTGCGCCCCTCAGCGTCATAAGATTTTCTGCTTACTTCTTATCTTTATCGACTTCTTCGTATTCGGCTTCCACGACCTTCTCGTCGCCGCCCTCGGCCTCTGGCTCGGCGCCGGCGCTCTGCGCCTGCTCCTGCGCATACATCGCTTCAGCGAGTTTGTGCGCCGACTGCGCCAGGGCTTCGCTCTTGCTCTTGATCGCTTCGGCGTCTTCGCCTTCCATGGCGGTCTTCACTTCGGCAATCGCCGCTTCAATCGCTGCCCGGGTCGCTTCATCGACCTTGTCGCCATGCTCTTTCAGCGCCTTCTCCGTCGAATAGACCAGGCCGTCGGCATGGTTGCGCGCCTCGATCACTTCCCGCTTTTTGCGGTCCTCGTCGGCATGCGCCTCGGCGTCGCGCACCATCTTTTCGACTTCTTCCTTGGACAGCCCCGAGGAAGAAGTAATACGGATCGACTGCTCCTTGCCGGTGCCGAGATCCTTGGCCCCGACATGGACGATACCATTGGCATCGATATCGAAGGTGACCTCGATCTGCGGAACCCCACGCGGCGCCGGAACGATGCCGCTCAGCTCAAAGTTGCCGAGAGTTTTGTTGTCACGTGCAAACTCGCGCTCTCCCTGGAGGACATGCACTGAGACTGCCGGCTGATTATCCGAGGCGGTCGAGAAGACCTGGCTCTTCTTGCAAGGGATGGTGGTATTCTTCTCAATCAGCTTGGTCAGAACCCCGCCGAGGGTCTCGATGCCAAGGGAGAGGGGGGTGACGTCGAGGAGGAGAACATCCTTGACATCGCCGCGCAAGACGCCGCCCTGAATCGCCGCGCCGATAGCGACGACTTCATCCGGATTGACCCCCTTGCTCGGAGCTTTACCGAAGATTTCCTGCACGCGTTTCTGCACGGCCGGCATACGGGTCATGCCGCCGACGAGGATGACTTCATCGATCTCGGAGGCAGTGAGCCCGGCATCTTTCAGGGCGATCTTGCAGGGCTCGACGAGCTGGTCGAGGAGGCCGGCACAGATACTTTCGAGTTTGGCCCGGGTCAATTTGACGAGCAAATGCTTCGGACCGGTGGCATCGGCGGTGATAAAGGGGAGATTGACTTCGGTCTCCATCGACGAAGAGAGTTCGCACTTGGCCTTCTCCGCCCCTTCTTTCAAGCGCTGCAGTGCCATCTTGTCGGTGCGCAGATTGATCCCCTGCTCGCGCTTGAACTCGTCGGCAACATAATCGATGATCACCTGGTCAAAGTCTTCGCCACCAAGAAAGGTGTCGCCGTTGGTCGATTTGACCTCGAAGACGCCGTCGCCGAGTTCAAGGATCGAGACGTCAAAGGTGCCGCCACCAAGGTCAAAGACCGCGATCTTCTCTTCCTTCTTCTTATCGAGACCGTAAGCGAGGGCAGCAGCAGTCGGCTCGTTAATGATGCGCAGAACATTGAGACCGGCGATCTTACCGGCATCCTTGGTCGCCTGGCGCTGCGAATCGTTGAAGTAGGCGGGGACGGTGATGACCGCGTCGGTGACGGTCTCGCCAAGGTAATCTTCAGCGGTCTGCTTCATCTTCATCAGGACCATTGCCGAGATCTCCGGCGGGCTGTACTTCTTGCCGCGCACATCGATCCAGGCATCGCCGTTGTCGGCCTTGATGATATGGAAGGGGCTGATCTTGATATCCTTCTGCACCGCTTCGGTATCGTACTTGCGGCCGATCAGCCGCTTGATGGCAAAGAGGGTATTTTCCGGATTGGTGACTGCCTGGCGCTTGGCCTGCTGGCCGACGAGACGTTCGCCGCTTTCGGTAAAGGCGATCATCGACGGGGTGGTTCTTGCCCCTTCGGCATTGGCAATGACGATCGGCTCGCCGCCTTCCATGACGCAGACACACGAGTTGGTGGTGCCGAGGTCGATTCCGATAACTTTAGACATGATTCAATCTCCTTGTTGAGGTAACAGATGCTTTTAAGGGGTTATTTGGATATTATTCTTCGCTCGCTGCCGGCGTTGCCGGGGCTTTGGCGATCAGCACCATTGCCGGGCGCAACAGACGGTCATTGAGCAGGTAGCCTTTTTGCAGGAGTTGGACGACAGTATTCGGCGGCTGATCGGCGCTCTCGATCTGTCCCATCGCTTCATGGCGTGCAGGATCGAAGGACTCGCCGACCGCCTCTATCGCCACGACATTGAACTTCTCCAGCACCTTGCCGAACTGTCCCAGGGTCAACTCTACCCCTTGCAGCAGACCGGTCTCGCCGTCCGTCGCCGTATGCTGCAACGCTCGCTCCAGGTTATCGATGACCGGCAAAAGCTCACGAAGGATAGTCTCGTTCGAAAACTTTAACAGATCTTCCTTCTCGCGCTGTGCCCGCTTGCGATAATTATCAAGATCGGCACGGGCGCGCAGGTAGTGATCGCGATTCTCCAGAGCTTCGGCCTGCGCGGCAGCAAGCTGCTCGGTCAATTCCTGACAGCAGGCCTCGGAGCCAGCACCAGCATCCTCGGCGGCTTCCACTCCTTCCACGGCCGTCTCAGCAGTGGACTCTTCTTCTTTCTTCTCTTTCTTTTTAAACACGCTACTCTCCTGTGTTGGGCGGGATCTATTGATATTCTTCTTCGAGGAGCTGACTGACGATCCGCGCCGTGTAATCGACAATCGGGATAACCTGCCCATAGGGCATGCGGCTCGGGCCGATAACACCCAGGGAGCCGATCGTCCCTTCCCGCGTTTCGTAGGTGGCGGTCACCAGCGAACAGCCGGCAATGGCGCTGTGACTGGTTTCATTGCCGATAAAGATCTGAATGCCGTGCGCCCGGCGACTGCGATCAAGCAGGTCGACGAGTTGACTCTTTTGTTCAAAGACGCGGTAAAGCTGCCGCATCCGTTCAACATCGGCAAACTCGGGCTGATCCAGGATGTTGCTCGTCCCCTCGATATAGACCCGGTCATTTTCATCCTCCCCGGCCAGGGCCTGACCGGAAAGGGCAAGGGCGCGCTGCTGCAGGTCGTCATGCTCGATCTTGGCCTGCGCCATCTCCGCCGCAATCTTTTCGCGCACTGCATCGAGTGGCAAACCGTTCATGACCCGGTTGAGGTAGTTGGTCATCTGCTCCAGCGTCGCTGCCGGCAGGTTGATCCCGGTCTCGATGATCTTGTTCTGCACCTCCCCGGAACGACTGACAAAGATCACCAGCACCCGCCCGGGAGCGAGGGGGACAAAATCGATATGACGAAAGACCGTCGCTTCGACGCGGGGTGCCATCACTATTCCGGCATAACGGGACAACCGGGACAGGGACTTGACAGCTTCACGCAGAACCTCATCAATGCGCCGGTCGCTGGAAACATACTGCCGCTCGATCCGCTCCCGTTCCTCCGCCTTGAGCGGCCGCAGCTGCAACAGGGTATCGACATAAAAGCGATAGCCCTTGTCCGTGGGGATGCGGCCGGCCGAAGCGTGCGGCGACGCTAGATACCCCATCCCCTCGAGATCAGCCATAACATTGCGCACTGTGGCCGGCGAGAGACCCATCTGATGACGACAGCTGACCGACTTCGAGCCAACCGGTTCGGCGGAAGCGATATAATCCTCGACAATAGCTTCCAGGATCTTGCGGCTGCGTTCATTCATCGCGATCGTCATGGCGGGGCTCTTATCCCTTGAAAAACTTAAAAGCCGGAGACGGTGGCTCCAGCCCAAGACTTGGCACTCGACAAGGGTGAGTGCTACGGGGCACAACTTAACAACGGGATTTCCCTTTGTCAAGGGGAGGAATGCAGCATAAAAGTATGGGTACTTTACTGACCAGGAGAGCAAATCCTATGGGTCCGAAACCTTTTGCACCGACCAACCGACCAAGACAGGATACTTGTCATCAAACTAAAGAACATTTATTTATCAGTTGCTTACGAGAACTTGACAAGTTCCCGCGAAGCGTTACAAGTAAAGACGAGCATTGAAAGACAGTCGCCCCTCTCGGGTGTTGGGTGGTCACGCAAACCATCGAAAAAGGAGAAAGATAAATGAGATATATCGTCACAACCACTGCCATGGCCTTCATTGGCTGCCTCTTCACCGCAGGACTGGTATTGGCCGCGGGTATGAGCTCGCAGATGGAAAAAGAGCAGCAGTCCGGTAGCGCCGCTGAAACCATGCAGCCGCACCAGCAGGTAACTGCCCTGAATCTGGACGAAAAAAAGGTCAGTGAACTGCAAAAAGCTTTAAATGAAAAGGGCTTCGCGGTGGGAGCGGTGGACGGCATTATCGGCCCAAGGACCATGGGCGCCATCCGCAACTTCCAGAGTCATGAAGGCTTGACAGCAACGGGTCAGCCTGACCAGCAGACACTCAAGGCTCTTGGTCTCGAAGTAGGACAGCAGGAATTCATGGGAGTGTCGCCGGAATTCGGCGAAGAGAGACAGCAACAGTATCAACCTGAGAGAATGCCAATGAAGCCAATGAAGCCAATGGAGCGGATGGAGCAAGAGCCGCAGAGCCCCGGCGCCACGGAAAACAAATAACCCGGAAACCAGACAGACCACCCATTAAATTTTGCCAGGATGAAATACTCCTGGCTTTTTTCTGTCCAATTACGGCTGAAGATTGGCCAGAGACATCATCTCCCGGTCCGCGAGTATGACCCGGGGGACGATGACCGTCACTCCGACCTCTTGGGCCATCAGGTCCAAATCTTCACGATAATCCTGAAAACCGCTGGCGCCGAGGGGCGGAGCGTAGACCTCTATTCTTTCCGTCTTGAGAAATTTTATCATCTCATCAAGGTGCGTCACTCCGATGGTCAGAATCGCCCGGGGTTGCGCGATATGGCCTTGGCGATACTCAGCATTGATGACGGCGGGAATCTTTTGCAGGATGGCTGCGGAACGACGCTCCTGCAGGTATCCAAGCTCCAGGCCAAAGGGAGCAAGGAAACGGTTGCCACTTTTCAGGTTGGAGAGGAGGAACTCCCTGACATTACGATACAAATCCCTGTCCTCGACCTGGTGCAGGGCAATTCCGTAATTCCTGTGCAGCAGCAGATCAGCATTGATAAAAGTCGATGTATCGGCCAGGGCCTCTTCCAAAGTCGGATCGTCGTGCCGGACGATCGCATCGGGGATTCCCGTCCGCTCCTGCCGGCCGAAGAACCCTTCGGGAAGGAGGAGTTCGACCTGATGTTGCCGGATGAGCCATTCCGCTATCCGGTAAGTCTGGATCTGAGCTGGAACGGTATGGCTGCCATTCTCCCCGGAGGCGGAGCTGCGATGGCTGTTGCCGATGATAAAAAGCTGAATGTTACTCGCGGTATTTTTTTGATAAACGATTTTCCCGAGTTCGCCGGGGAGTCCGGCGGCATCGGCAAATCCGGAGGCCGCCTTCAGGGAGGAGGAAGCTGCCCAGGAAGTTCCGCCCCCCCAAAAGTGGATAGCCAGCAGGACGAAAAGAGTCGAAACGATCATGGAGAGAGGGGAAGTGTTGAGCTTTACGTCGCTATTCGACCCGGAACTGGTCCGGGAGAACTGGAGATTGGTAAAAATGTCAGGTAGCATCTCTGGTAATCCCGCCGCCATGGGGGTACTAACCCTTTAGACCGGTGACTTTGCGCCTCCACCTTTCGATGGATTTGCCTTTTTCAGATTCATATCGGAAGTCTGTTCTTTTCCTTAAACTTCGTATCTAATATGCCCGAAAACTTTCGTGCGAGTCAATGCCCTGTAGAATTATTTCTTATTATTTTTCAGCAACTTATGATTAATAAAAACTCCTCTACGCTGAAATGAATCCAAACTGACCATATTTATTGACTGGATTTTATGTAAATGATTTCAAAATCCGTACGCAACCGGCTACAATATCGCCTTTATCTTTTCCGGGCGGGCTGCTTTTTTTGCCTCCCCTCACCTCTTTTTTTGCTGTCACCCATCCAGGCAGTGAATCACAAAGGTCTCGCTGATGACTCTTTCAATTATCGCTGTTGTATTCGGCCTGGTGTTGCTGGTCTGGGGTGCCGATCGTTTTGTCGAGGGCGCGGCCGTGACCGCCCGCCACTTTGGCATGCCGCCGCTGCTGATCGGCATGGTGATTGTCGGTTTCGGCACCTCGGCACCGGAGATGGTCGTCTCGGCCCTGGCTTCCTGGCAGGGGAATCCCGGCATTGCCCTCGGCAACGCCTACGGCTCGAATGTCACCAACATCGCCTTGATTCTCGGGTTGACCGCTCTGCTCAGTCCCATTGCCGTCCACTCTCAGGTGCTGCGCAAAGAATTGCCAATCCTGATGGCGGTCACCGGTTTTGCTCTCTTTCTGTTGTGGGATCATGAATTGACCCGACTCGATGGCTGGCTGCATCTGCTGGTCTTTGCCGGTCTCATGGTCTGGACCGTCCGCCAGGGACTGCGGCAGCGGACCGATACGCTCGGGGGAGAGATTGAAAAGGAACTGGGAGTTCAGGATATGCCGCTGGGAAGGGCGCTCTTCTGGCTGGGTGCCGGCCTGATACTGCTCATCGTCAGTTCACAGATTCTCGTCTGGGGTGCCGTGAACATTGCCCGGGAACTCGGTGTGAGCGATCTGATCATCGGCCTGACGGTGATCGCGGTGGGAACCTCCCTCCCGGAGTTGGCGTCCTCACTTGTTGCCGTCCGCAAGAAAGAGCATGACATTGCCCTCGGCAACGTCATCGGCTCCAACCTCTTCAACACCCTGGCCGTGGTCGGGATCGCCGGCGTGATTCATCCCTTGAAGGTGGAGCAAGCTGTCTTATCCCGGGATATGACGGTCATGGCAGCGCTGACCATCCTCCTCTTTCTCTTCAGTTATGGCTTTCGCGGACCGGGACGGATCAACCGCCTTGAAGGCGCGGTCCTCCTCTCCTGCTACATCGGCTACACAGCTTATCTGGTGATGACGGTCTTCAGCCAGGCGACCTGAACCCCGACTCTGGCAGCATTGCCAAGATCTCCCGGTGCGCCGGAACGATCCACAGAACAAAGGGGAGGATCCAGTGACCGAGTAGTTCCCACACCAAGCTGTAGATCAGGTGCGGCTGGGAGGCGGTGGATGGCCAGGCAGTCTTCGGCGGCGGAGCACCCCAGATGAGGGTGCTGACAAAATCCATCGCCAGGTAGACGCCGACACCCATGGCCATGACCGAAAGACGACGCTTCCAGGGGAGACCGGGGGTGGCGAGGATCAGGGCGAGCAGGGGGAGGATACGGTAGGAGCTGTCGTAATAAGCGGCGGCACTGGCGGCACCAACGTGTGGACACTCTGAGAGACAGGCGGGGGATTGTTCGGGTGTGATTGATAAGGGGGCTGACGAGAGGTGTGAACTGAACGCAACAAAACCGGCTCAGGGAGGAGTGGCCCTTGCCGGCTTTGTCGTGAAACAAGGAGGAAGAGGAAGTATCTCTGGCCCGCCTGCCACAGCGTGTCTTTGATGGTTCGGACTATACTGCGGCGGGGAAACTTCTGCCACGTGCTCTCACGTAAAAATTCGAAGCCGCATAACCAATGGTAGATTGTGCATTTGGACAGATAGGTTATGCGGGATTCGATTCGGGTGTTGACTGGTGTACGGTCGCCCCTTATTCATCCCATCTCACGGGGCTAAAGCGAAGGGCTTTGACGTTAATTGTCCGTAAGGACGCCACAAAAGGCGTTCCTCCAAACCTCTGTCCCTGACCTTCCCCGGATCCCTTAAGAGATTGTGTGGATAAAAGTGGGGTGGGTCACAATTCGACACCGATATGGACTATGAATGGGTCAAACTTTTTTCTGGTTAACACATGTGAACGGACAAAACAGGCTACGAACCTGGCGGCGACTCCCCCGGAATGGCGCCAAGCACGAGACCGACAATACAACCAAGCAAGGCCCCTGACCAGGGGCCGGCCAGCGCGCCTCACGTCCCGCCCGCGCACTGCCCCAGATAACCGAGGCCGGCGCCGGCAACCGCGCCTATCCCGGAAAAGATGAAAATTTTCAGTAGTTTATGCATGATAGTTACTCCTTTTAAAAAAGAAACAAGTCAAGCCACCCCACGCCGGCCATTGCCGTGTCGTGACGGTTCGTCTACCATCAATCCGACCCCATTGATCGAAACCTGGAAACTTGGGTCGGACCAGCTTAACCCTCTTTACAAGCTGTCCGCAACCTCTTCCCCCAAATGAAATTAGGGACATCCCCATATTTTTGGTTATTTTTCAATGCCGATTGACACGAGCCTAGAACTTTACCTGAATTCGTCAAAAGTCTTTACCCATCACTAGTGATCAATTGCCAAATCGCCAAAGCCCTTGCCACCAACCCGCGAAACTCCTTGCCGGCACCGATCAAAACCTAACGTTGCAGACATCAACAAGAAAACGCCGTCACAATCGGCAAACTAACCACCGATCACAACGACGTCGTAAAAATTATCCTCTTTCTGCCTCTTTGCTCCAACTAATCGCCTACCCTCCGCTGATCCCCACATGGCATAAATGACACGACAGATTCACCTTAATCCGCTCTCATTGTCAATCAATAATTTACCAAAATAGATTACTGCATTCGATCAGTCCTCGTGACCTTGATCTGTTCCTCGCAATCGCACAATAGTCTAAGAATAGCAACACATGATAATCTATAATTGACTAACCATAAAAATCTATATATCATCGTTCATAATAATCGATAAATGAAAAGGACTCCTCATGAAACAGACACCTGCGCAGCGCTATCTCGCCGAAGCACTCATCGCATTAAAAAAATTGCAGGACAGCAAAAAGGCTGTGATCAAATCAAGCGACCTGAGTAGGAAGCATCGCGAGAGCCTTGTCTCGAATGGATTCCTGCGGCCAATTATTAAGGGTTGGTATATGCCATCGAAGCCTGGCGAAAGTTCAGGTGACAGCACCTCATGGTTCGCCGCAATAAAAGACTTTGTTACTGGATATTGCAATGAGCGGTTTGGCGAACAATGGCACATGTCGGCAGATTATTCGGTCCTTTTGCATGCAAGGACAACGCTTACACCAAAACAAATGATCGTTCACTCTCCCCTTGGCAAGAATGGCATGCTGAGTCTGCCTAATGGCTGTTCCGTTATTGACTATAAGGTTAAGGAGCTTCCGCCAGGGGATAAAATTGAAATTATCGATGGCATAAGATCTCTCAGTCTGCCGCTAGCGCTCATCCGCGTACCAGAATCGTTTTACGTCAATTTTTCCCAAGATGCGCAAATTGCATTACACCAACTCAGAGATGCGTCAGATCTCAATCGAGAACTCCTGGCTGGCAATCACAGCGTTGTCGCCGGACGTCTTGCCGGTGCCTTAAGAGCATCCGGCCGTAAAAATTTAGCGAATGACGTGATCGCAACGATGCGCTCCGCCGGATATCAAGTCATCGAGACAAACCCCTTTAGCGCCGAACCTAAACCAATGCAATTTAATCGCGTGCAGTCGCCCTACGTCCTGCGCATGCGCCTAATGTGGAACGCGATGAGAGAAGACGTCATATCTTATTTTCCTCCAGAGCCTGGCATTCCGACCGACATTGACAGGTTCATGAACGCCGTCGAAGAAAGCTATAAATCCGATGCGTACCACTCTCTCTCGATTGAGGGGTATCGTGTCACTGCGGAACTTATTGAAAAAGTTGCATCTGGTGACTGGAGCCCCGATCAAAACGCATCAGATGCTGATGCGAAAAACGCTTTGTCGGCGCATGGGTACTGGCTGGCACATAATGAAGTGCAGACAACGATAAGAGATATCTTGGCAGGAAAGAACCCCGGTGCCGCTTTTCGTGACGACCACGGTTCCTGGTATCGGCATCTCTTTGCTCCGAATGTTGATGCCGGCTTCCTGAAGCCAGCAGATCTGGCAGGATACAGGGCTGACAAAGTATTCATTCGCAATGCGTCGCATGTACCACCGTCACAAGAAGCGGTGCGCGACATGATGCCAGAACTCTGTTCCCTGTTAGAGGCTGAACCAAGCGCGGCCGTACGCGCAGTTCTTGGTCACTTTTTGTTTGTATTCATCCACCCGTACTTTGATGGGAACGGCCGACTGGGCCGTTTTCTCATGAATGCCATGCTGGCGTCAGGTGGATTCCACTGGACTATCATTCGAATCGAACATCGAGATGAATACATGACGGCGCTGGAGTCTGCCAGCTCGGGTAATGATATAAAACCTTTTGCAGCGTTCATTGCTAAATCAATTAGGTAAAAGAAAAGGCCTAGCCATTATTGACTAAGCCTTTTCTTTTACTGGAGGAGAAGGTGGGATTCGAACCCACGGTACCTCTCGGTACGACGGTTTTCAAGACCGTTGCCTTAAACCACTCGGCCACTTCTCCTTGCTTAACTTTTGGTGATCCGCTCCAGCCCGCCCATGTAGGGACGGAGGGCCGCAGGAATGGTCAGGGACCCGTCGGCTTCCTGATAATTTTCGAGAACAGCGACGAGAGTACGGCCGACCGCTAATCCCGAGCCGTTGATGGTATGAACAAATTCCGGCTTGACGCCTTCTTCGCGCCGGAAACGAATATTAGCACGCCGCGCCTGAAAGTCACGGAAATTGGAACAGGAGGAGATTTCTCGATAAGTTTCCTGGCCGGGGAGCCAGACTTCGAGATCAAAGGTGCGTGCCGCCGAAAAACCGATATCGGCAGTGCAAAGATCGACAATCCGGTAAGGGAGATTCAGCCCCTGCAGCACGGCCTCGGCATCAGCGAGGAGGGAGGCAAGTTCGGCGTCCGACTCCTCGGGACGGACGAATTTGACCAACTCCACCTTGTTGAACTGATGCTGGCGAATCAGACCGCGGGTATCTTTACCGTAGGAGCCGGCCTCCTTGCGAAAACAGGGAGTATGAGCCACGTAACGAATCGGCAGCTCGTCACCGGAAAGGATTTCATCGCGATGGAGATTGGTCACCGGGACTTCAGCCGTGGGGATCAGGAAGAAGTCGGGATCATCGAAGTGAAAAAGATCCGCTTCAAATTTCGGCAGCTGGCCGGTGCCGGTCATCGTTTCGCGATTGACAATATAGGGGGGGAGGATCTCGGTGTAGCCGTGCCGCTCGGTGTGCAGATCGAGCATATAGGTAGCTAGCGCCCGCTCCAGACGCGCTCCGGCGCCGCGCAGCACCGAAAAACGGGTTCCGGCGATCTTGGTGGCACGTTCGAAATCGAGGATCCCGAGCTCTTCGCCGACTTCCCAGTGCGGTTTCGCTTGAAAAGAGAAAGTACGCGGCGTGCCGACCCGGTTAATTTCACAGTTCTGCTCTTCGCAGTGACCGACCGGTGTTGCTTCATGCGGCAGGTTGGGGATTGTCAGCATCAACGTTTCGAGGGCCGCCTCAACTTCACGCAGTTCGTCATCGAGGACTTTGATGGAGTTGGAGACCTCCTTCGAGCGGGCGATCTCCCCCTGCACGGCACTCTTGTCCTTGCTTTGGCCGATCAGGGCCGAGACCCGATTCTTTTCAGCCTTGAGGGTTTCAGACTCGCCGAGGAGTTCACGACGGCGCAGATCGAGACCGCGAAAAGCGGAGAGATTGACCGCAGCACCGCGGGTGGCAAGGCGCGCTTCGGCCTGATCAAGATTTTCACGGAGATATTTTAGATCGAGCATCAAAGGATCCTGAGGTCGGGCTGATGAAGTCGCTTTTTTATCACTTGTGAGCTGGGAGGTCAACCGTGTAATCGTTCCCCGCTCTGGAGGATTGACAGAAAAACCGATCCGGTTTATCAAGATTCATGACCATTCCTCCCTCCGTACAATCAGCACTCTTCTACAGCGGCCAGGCCCTCGTGGTCAGCGCTGAACAGCTGCTGCTCCTCTTCGGCCCGATCCTGCTTATCGCCGCGGCGATGCACCTTTTGGCGGCGACGATTCGTGTCCGCGCCGCAAAGCTCATGGGCGAGAAGGTTCATATCTGGCTGACCGCTCCGGGGACAGTGGTGCATGAACTCGGCCACGCCCTCTTCTGCGTCCTCTTCGGCCACAAAATCCGCGACATATCTCTCTTTCGTCCCCGCGCTAACGGTGTCCTCGGCTATGTCAAACACAGCTGGAACCGGAAAAATCTTTACCACAATATCGGCAACTTCTTTATCGGTAGCGGCCCGATCTGGCTTGGTTCGGCGCTGATCGTTCTCGTCTCCTTCGCCCTCTTCGGCACCGAACTCTGGCAACCGTTGCGCGCCATCCACTCCGTACCGACCGACTTTGTCACCTGGCGCGGCCAACTCCGCCTCGGCAGCGAGTTCTGGCAGGCGCTCCTCGCCCTCTTCGCGCAGATCCACGTTGCCCGTCTCTATAACGACTGGCATTTCTATCTCGGCCTCTACCTCCTCTTCTGCATCGGCAGCCATGTCACCCTCAGCTCCGCCGATCTGCAAGGCGCCGGCTCCGGACTTGTCACCCTGACCATCCTCGTCTTCGTCTTTAACCTCGCCACCCTCTGGCTCGGCAACTTCGCCCTTGCTGCCTGTCTCAACATCGCCCACTTCGGCGCGCTCCTCACGGTTCTGCTCCTCTTTGCCCTCACCCTCAATCTGGCGGTTGCCGGACTCTTGATCCTGTTGACCTGTTTTTCACGCTGAACCGACCACCCCCCAGCCCCCTCCTTAACAAAGGAGGGGGCTGGGGGGTGGTGGATTCAAAAAGCGCTGCGCGAAAAGTGCCGGCGGGTGGCGTCCTGCAGCTTACTGACCGCTTGCAACGCTTCCTTGAGGAGTTCCCGTTCCGGCTTGGCCAGACTCAGGGGATTGAGATAAGAAGAGGGATACTGGCCGACATCGACCTGGGCCAGTTCATTGCGCAGGCGCAGATAACTCAGGGCTTCAAAGGCCGCGCGCACATGTTCGGCGGTCTCGTTATCGAAGACATTCAGCCCTTCCAGACCGCTCAACCGGTCGAGGGTGCGGGTCACCGGCAGCCGCCGCTCCAGGGCAAAGATGCGAATGCAATCGACCAGATAGATCAGCCCGCCTTGCTTGATCGAAATCTCGCCCTGATGCTCGCCGCTCTTCTCCAGGACAAAGCCCCCAAGGAGACTCAAGGGGACCTTGTGCCGAAGATCGAGGGTCATCATCTGATACAAAAACCCCTCGAAGGACTCGATCTCACTGGCAATGGCGACGCGCAGATCATGGGCGAGGTCAACTTCACCATACAGGGGGAGAAAGTCGAAAAAAATAGAGGAAGAGCGAATCTTCATCGGCTCGGGATCGTTCACCCAATCCTGAATCCGGCGCCTCCAGGTGCGGAGTGTGCCGCGCCAGGGCGGGTTACTCGCCATCACCCCCCCTTCGCAGAGGGGATAGCCGACCGCCAGGAGATTCTCGGTCAGTGCAGTACCGAAGCGGGCAAAGAACTCCTCGGCGGCGCGGGCCGTGGCTCCGGCCGGGAGATCTTCCCAGATCAAGCCGTGATCCTGATCCGGGGCGAGGAGCATCTCGCGCCGTCCCGCGCTCCCCATGACCAGCAGCGACCAACGCACTGCCGGCGGCTCCTCCCCGTTTGCCGCCAACTGCGCCAGGGTCAATTCGCAAGTGCGGCGAATGATGCCGTGATGGATATAAGTCAGGACTTCCAGAATCTCCGGCGTACCGCGATGTTCGGCCAGGAAGGAGCGGACCAGCGTGGGGAGACTGTTGCGAATCAGCGCCAGACCAGCCAGGCTCGCTTCTTCCCGGACATTGCCCAAAAGGAGCATCTCCTTCTGGCTACGATAATGCAAGAGATCGCGTGGCGTGACGATGCCGGCCAGTTCGCCATCGGTGACGACGAAGAGCGCCTTGAGACGGCGGCTCTGCATCAGGGCCATCGCTTCAAACATATAGGCGTTGGGCGGCAAAAGAGCGGGGACGGCCTGCATGAGATCGCCGGCTGTGCATTGCCGCGGGTCTTGCTGCTCAACCAGAAAATGGTTGACCAGCTCCCGTTCACTGACTAATCCGACCGGACGATTCTGCGCATCGACGACGGCCAGCAGCCCGAAGCCGTGTGTTGCCAAAAGCGGCGCGATCTCCAGGGCCGGCAGCGTCATCGGCACACTGAACACCGGGGTGGTCATAATCTCGGAGAGGCGCTTCTTGAAGGGATAGGCTTCGAGTTGCGCTGGTCTCCCTTGCGTCGGCGTGGTCACAATCTGGCTGTAAAGCTGGCGGATACGGGACAGGACGATGCGGGTAAAGTAGGCGCCGACGCGGGGATGCCGCGCCGCCACCGCCTTCAAAGTCGCTGCGGGGATCAACCAGCATTCGGTGCGCAGAGCTGCCCGGGCCCCGCCGGTGTAGGTCTCGCCGCTGAAGATCGGTGTTCCGCCGAAGAACTGTCCTTCTTTGCGGTAGTCAACGACCATATCGCCGCCACCGGGAGAATTGACGACGATCTCGACCAGTCCGCTGCGAATGACATAAAGCCAGCCGGTCGGGGGGTCCTTCTGGTGAAAAATAAAGGTCCCGGCCGGATAGACCTCGCTGCGGGCAGTGCTCGCCAGCTCGCTAAAACCCTCTTCCGACAGGCGGTCAAAGGGTTCGGTTTCGCGTAGATGTTTTTTCAGGGGCATGGTCTGGGCCTTTGGCGGAAGTAGATTCAATCGATCCTGGCAGCACTGACCCGTTCCGGCAGACGATGCAGACGACGCAGGATGCTGTCACTGTGATCGAGACAGGCCTCGCTCACCTTATCACTGGTCAAGCGCGACACGACAATATTGATGAGCAGCGCCAGCGGGGTAATGACTAACGCGGACGAGGTGGCACTGAGCAGCCCCCCTTCGGCAAAGAGGGGGATGCGGGCCATCCAGCCAACCATAGCGACCAAAGTCATGCTCAGCCCCCAGATCATGCCGGCCAAGGCTCCATAACGGTTGGAGCCGCTGTCCCAGATCGCCAGAACCAGAGCCGGGAAGATCGTCGCACCGGCAACAGCAAAGGCCATGGCGACAATCTGGGCAATCAGCGCCGGCGGATTAAGGGCGACGACGACAACGAAAATACAGACGACGACGGTAAAGACCCGGCCGATAATCAACTGTTCCTTCTCCGAACAGCCGGGGTGGAGGACGGTACTGTACCAATCGTGGGCCACCGCCGAAGCCGCCGCCATGAGCAGGGCCGCTACCGTCGAAATCCCTGCGGCCAGGGCACCGGCGGCGAGATAACCGAGGAAGATCGGGCCGAGTTGCGCCTGTTCCGGGGCGGAAAGGATGATCATATCCGCCACCGCCTGGCCGCCGAGGGGATTCCAGTAGCGACCGATCACCGCATAGACCGGCGATGCCCAGTAAAGGAGGCCGATAAAGAGAAGGCCCCAAACGACCGACGAACGGGCGACACTTTCATTCTGGACGGTATAGAAACGGACAAGAATATGCGGCAACCCGGCAGTGCCGACCATCAGGGTAAAGACCAGGGCAAGAAAGGAATAGATATCACCGCCGCTCCCCCATGGGAGGAAGAGACGACGCAACCCTTCCAGCTCTTCGCCGAGGAGCTGGCCGCCGGCGGTCGGGCTGACCTTCCCCTCCATCAGCCCGGAAAGGATCGAACCGTATTCAAGGGGAGGAAAGAGGCCGCTGCCACCGGCGTTGCGGATCAGGAACCACAAGGGGACAGCAAAAGCGGTGATCAGGATGACGTACTGTAGCTGCTGGTTGCGGGTGACGCCGGTCATCCCCGAGAAGAGGAGGTAGACCAGGGTAATGCCGGCGGCAAAGAAGACACTGTGCTTGTACTCGATGCCGAAGACCCAGCCGCAGACCAGTCCCATCCCCTTGAACTGCGCCACGGCGTAGGTGACAGCGATAATAATCGTGACAGTGGCCGTGACCAGTCGGACACCGTGTGAGTCGTAACGATCACCGAGAAATTCGGCAATGGTGAACTTACCGAAGCGACGCAGCGGGGCGGCGAAGAGACAGAGGAGAAGGACATAGCCGCCGGTCCAGCCGAGGATATAACCGAGGCCGAACCAGCCGCGCAGATAAAGGAGACCGGCCACCCCCATGAAGGACGCCGCCGACATCCAGTCAGAAGCAATCGCCGCGCCATTGCCGATCGGGCCGATTCCCCGCCCGGCCACCCAGTAGTCAGAGGGGGAGGTGGCCCGGCTCAGCAGGCCGATGAGGAGATAAAGGACAAAAGTGCCGAGAACAATCAGAGCCGGGATCAACTTGAAGCTGTAGCTGACACTGAAGTCTTCCGGACCGACGGCGGCAAAGAGGGTGGTCGGCAGCAGCAGGACGCTGGCGGTTAGGAGCTTAAACATCATCCCCTCCTTGCCCGGAATTTGCATGCCATGGCGGTGCGATCTTGCGCAGGGCCCGCGCCAGCAGCTCCGTATAAAGCTTGCAAAGGAGGACAAAGGCGATCGTCCCCCCCTGAGCAACCAGCCAGTAATGCAGCGGGAAGCCCCCGAAAATTCGCGTTCGGGTCAGCCAGGAAGCACCGAAGCCCTGCGGATCGCCGAGGCCGCAGAGCCAGATGATGAGAGGGAGGCCAAAGGCGATCAGGGCCCAGAGGAGAAGGACGATGCGGATGATGGCAACCTCTTGGCGCAATCGCTCCCCTTCGGGACGAAACAGATTGATTGTGACCCGTTCGGACATGACAACAGCCTTTAGAAAAATGATGGAAAAGTGTGGGCATCTTAAGGGAGGGGAGGTGCAAAATCAAGACGATGTTCCGACGCATTAACTATAATCTTCTCCTGAACGGGTATAAATTACCATATTTCATTTTAGATAAATAACATTTACCAAAAATAAATATATCATTGACATTTATTTTAAATAAATTGTATTTATCATTGGTAAATAAAAATCACCTCGCCACCTGGCCCGTTCGTCAAGTCAAAAGGAACCTCCCGCATGGTTGATTACAATATCGGCGCCAAAATCAAAGAGTTACGCCGGGCGAAGAAGTTAACCCTTCAGGCTGTCGCCAATGAAACCGGCTTCTCCACGGCCCTGATCTCACAGATTGAAAATAACAACATCTCCCCGCCAATCGCCACCCTCTCCCGACTCGCTGATTATTTTGGCGTCAAGATCGGGATTTTTTTCAGTGAAAACGAAGAGGAATGCCGTTTCGATCTCGTCCGCCGCAACGAGCGGACGATCATCCCCCGGGTGGTGGCGCAGGACGGCACCAATCACGGCTACTTTTATGAATCTCTGTCCCGGCGCAAATACAACAAGAAGATGGAGCCCTTTATCCTCACCCTCAACGAAAAGGTCATGGATACCAGCACCTACAGCCATGACGGCGAGGAGTTCCTGTTTATCATGCAGGGGACGGCCGAACTCCTCCTTGACGAGCAGTGCCTCGTTTTGAATGAAGGGGATGGCGTTTATTTCGATGCCAAACTCAAGCACCGGCTCCTTTCCAGGGATGGCGAAGAAGTGAAAGTCATGGCCGTGGTCATGCGCTAGACCCCTTACCACCCCTAACCCCTCCTTAACAAAGGAGGGGGACTATAAGCTTTAAGCGCGCCTCCTTTGTTAAGGAGGGGCTGGGGGTGATCGATTTTCGTGCCGATAACAACCCCGACTGGCCACACATCCATGACCAGATATCAGCATCAACCTTTACCCAAGGAGCTGTAAATGAACATTCATGAGTACCAGGCCAAAGCAATTCTGCGTAAATTTGGCGTCCCGGTCCCGGACGGTCACGTCTGTTACAATGGCGCCAGCGCCCGCGAATGGGCCAAGCGCCTTGGTGAAGGGCCGTGGGTGGTCAAGGCCCAGATCCATGCCGGCGGCCGCGGCAAAGGGGGGGGCGTCAAACTCGCCCGCAGCGCCGATGAAGTCCGCGATACCGCCCGCGCCATGCTCGGCATGACCCTGCGCACCCACCAGACCGGTCCGGAAGGGAAGGTCGTCACCCGTGTCCTCGTCGAGAACGGCTGCAATATCGCCAGCGAACTCTACGTCAGCTTACTGGTCGATCGCGCCACCTCCAAGGTGACGGTCATGGCTTCGACCGAAGGGGGGATGGATATTGAAGAGGTCGCCGCCAAAACGCCGGAGAAGATCTTCAGCGAAGCGATCGACCCGCTGGTCGGCCTCACCGGCTTTCAGTGCCGCAAGATCGCCTTCAATCTCGGTCTCACCGGCAAGCTCGTCAATAAAGCCGTCACGGTCCTGCAAGGGCTCTACAACACCTTTATCGGCTGCGACTGTTCGATGCTGGAGATCAACCCGCTGGTGATCACCGCCGAAAGGAACCTCCTCGCGCTCGACGCCAAATTCGGCTTTGACGACAACGCCATCTTCCGCCACCTCCAGATCGGCGACATGCGCGATTACGACGAAGAAGATCCCAACGAGATCGAAGCGTCGCAACACGACCTTTCCTACATCTCCCTCACCGGCAATATCGGCTGCTTGGTCAACGGCGCCGGCCTGGCGATGGCGACCATGGACATCATCAAACATTACGGCGGCGATCCTGCCAACTTCCTCGACGTCGGGGGGGGAGCGACCATCGAACGCGTCACCGAGGCTTTCAAGATCATCCTTTCCGACAGCAACGTCAAAGGGATCCTCGTCAACATCTTCGGCGGCATCATGAAGTGCGACATTATCGCCACCGGCGTCATCGAAGCCGCCAAGATCGTTTCGCTTCAGGTCCCCCTCGTCGTCCGGCTTGAGGGGACCAATGTCGAGATCGGCAAAAAGATGCTGGCCGAGAGCGGGCTGAATATCGTCGCCGCCGACGGCATGGCCGATGCTGCGAAGAAGATCGTAGCGGCGGTTGCGGCCGCCGAAGGGAGTATCCAATGAGTATTCTGATCGATAGAAACACCAAAGTTATCACCCAGGGGATCACCGGCGCCACCGGCCTCTTTCATGCCCAGGGCGCCAGAGACTACGGCACGCAGATGGTCGGCGGCGTCACCCCCGGCAAGGGAGGCAGCTCCATCGACGGTTTTCCGGTCTACGATACGGTCAAGGAAGCGATGGAACAGACCGGCGCCACCGCCAGTGTCATCTATGTTCCGCCCCCTTTTGCGGCGGATTCAATCATGGAAGCGGTCGATGCCGGGATCGATCTGATCTGCTGCATCACCGAGGGGATTCCGGTCCTCGATATGGTCAAGGTCAAGCACTACATGAAGGGGAAGAAGAGTCGCCTCGTCGGCCCCAACTGCCCCGGTGTCATTACCCCCGGCCAGTGCAAGATCGGCATCATGCCCGGATACATCCACAAACCCGGCAAGGTCGGGGTCGTCTCCCGTTCCGGCACCCTCACCTACGAAGCGGTCTGGCAGCTCACCTGCCTGGGGCTCGGTCAATCGACCTGCGTCGGCATCGGCGGTGATCCGGTCAACGGCACCAACCATCTCGATGTGTTGCGCCTCTTCGAAGCCGATCCCGAGACCGAAGCAGTGATTATGATCGGCGAGATCGGTGGCACCTCGGAAGAAGAGGGGGCCTACTTTGTTCGCGAACACATGACCAAACCGGTCGCCGCCTACATCGCCGGCGTGACCGCCCCCCCCGGCAAGCGCATGGGGCATGCCGGCGCCATCATTTCCGGCGGCAAAGGGACGGCCACCGAGAAGGTGGCGATTCTCCGCGAATGCGGCATCAGTGTCGCTGACAGCCCGGCCGAGATGGCGCAGGCACTTTTGAAGATCTACAAGCCTTAAAATGTATGGCATTTATTGATTGCTGTAGGGGCAATTCATGAATTGCCCAGAGACCAGGGCGGTTCGTGAACCGCCCCTACGATTCATGATATTTGTTCATGCCGTGAGATCGTTTCCGATGAAAAAAGAGAAGAAAAAACCCCGCAAGGACCACATCATCTCCACCCGGATCAGCGGTGACGAACTGCAGCGTCTGGAGATGAAGTCGCGCAGCAGCAACAAGAGTATTTCCGATTTGCTGCGCGAAGCTTTGCACGCCATCGCCCCGCCCGAAACCAGCTACCCCAACAGCTAAAAGAGCGAAGGAAAGATTATGAGCAATAAATTAGGAGCCCTCGAATATCACTCCATGGGGCGCAAAGGAAAGATTCAGGTTACCTCGACCAAACCGTGCCAGACCGCGGAAGACCTCTCCCTCGCCTATTCCCCCGGCGTTGCCGAGCCCTGCCTGGCGATCGAGAAAAATCCGGATGATGCTTATCTCTACACCGCCAAGGGGAACCTGGTGGCGGTCGTCTCCAACGGCACCGCCGTTCTCGGCCTCGGCAATCTCGGGGCGCTGGCGAGCAAGCCGGTCATGGAGGGGAAAGGGATCCTCTTCAAACGTTTTGCCGACATCGATGTCTTCGATATCGAACTCAAGACCGAAGATCCGGACGAAATCATCAAGGCCTGCCAGCTCCTGGAACCGACCTTCGGCGGCATCAACCTCGAAGACATCAAGGCTCCCGAGTGCTTCTACATCGAGGAGGAACTCAAGAAGACCATGAACATCCCGGTCTTCCACGATGACCAGCACGGCACCGCCATCATCTCCTCGGCAGCGCTGCTCAATGCCCTCTTCCTCGTCGGCAAGAAGATCGAGGATATCCGCATCGTCGTCAACGGCGCCGGCGCCTCGGCCAACTCCTGCGCCAAGCTCGCCATCGCCCTTGGTGTCCAGCCGAACAACATGATTATGTGCGATACCAAAGGGGTCATCTACAAAGGGCGGGTCGAAGGGATGAACCCCTACAAGGAACTCTTTGCCGCCGAGACCCATTTCCGCACCCTGGAAGAAGCGGCTAACGGCGCCGATGTCCTCTTCGGCCTCTCTGCCAAAGGGGCCTTCACCCAGGAGATGGTCGCCAGCCTCGCGCCGAATCCGATCATCTTCGCCATGGCCAACCCCGACCCGGAGATTACCCCGGAAGATGCTCAAGCGGTCCGCCCTGACGTGATGATCGCTACCGGCCGCTCTGACTACCCCAATCAGGTCAATAACGTCCTCGGCTTTCCCTTCATCTTCCGCGGCGCCCTCGACGTGCGTGCCACCTGCATCAATGAAGAGATGAAGCTGGCTGCCGTCCACGCCCTCGCCAGACTCGCCCGCGAGGAGTGTCCCGACTCGGTCTGCAAGGCCTACGGTAACCAGAAATTCTCCTTCGGTCCCAACTACATCATCCCCAAACCTTTCGATCCCCGCGTCCTCCTGCATGTTGCTCCGGCGATTGCCCAAGCGGCGATGGAGACCGGTGTCGCCCGCCAGCCGATTGCCGATATGGCCAAATATATCGAGCATCTCGAATCGACCCAGGGCCGGTCAAAAGAGATCATGCGCATGATCATCAACAAGGCTAAGAGCGACCCCCGCAAGATCGTCTTCCCGGAAGGGGATAACGAAAAGATCCTCCGCGCCGCCCAGACCCTGATCGAGGAAGGGATTGCCCATCCGATCCTCATCGGCAATGCGCAAATCATCCGCTCAAAATTGGCCGAGCTCAACATCGACCTCAACATCCCGATCATCGATCCGGCGACTTCGGATTTGACCGACGGCTATGCAGAGGAACTCTATGCCCTGCGCCAGCGCAAGGGATTGACCATCTCCGAATGTCAGCGCATCCTCCGCCGCAAATCGCGGGTTCATTTTGCTTCGATGATGGTGCGCATGGGTGATGCCGACTCCCTCCTCGGCGGCATCGACACCCACTACCCGGAGACGATCAGGCCGGCACTGGAGGTCATTCGCAAGAAGGAAGGGCTCTCCAGCGTCCACGGCCTCTACATGATGGTCTTCGAGAAGGGGGGAGCCTATTTCCTCGCCGACACCACCGTCACCATCGACCCGACCGCGGAAGAGCTGGCAGAGACGGCGATCCTGGCGGCGGCCAAAGTCCGCATGCTCGATATCGAGCCGCGCGTTGCCATGCTCTCCTTCTCCAACTTTGGTTCCGTCGATCACGTCCAGACCAAGAAGATCAAACGGGCGGTGGAGATCGTCAAAGCGCAGGCGCCGGAGCTGATCATTGAAGGGGAGATGCAGGCCGACACCGCTGTCGTCCAGGAGCTCCTCAGCGACTTCACCTTCTCCAAGCTCAAGCAGACCGCCAACGTGCTGATCTTCCCCGACCTCAACTCCGGGAACATCTGCTACAAGCTCCTCCATCACCTCGGCGGCGCTGAAGCGGTCGGACCGATCCTGATGGGCATGAACAAACCGGTGCATGTCCTGCAGCGCGGCGACAGCGTCGAGGACATCGTCAAGATGGCAGCGATTGCCGTCGTTGATGTGCAGAATCTTTAAAGCGGATAAAACTGTAGGGGCGGTTCACGAACCGCCCTTGCGTTTGACCGATCCAAAATCGGGCGGTTCATGAACCGCCCCTACCAAATATTCGGACAGGAGCCTCATAGTGAACAGAAACATGGTAACGATCGACGGCAACACCGCCGCCGCCCATGTGGCACATGCCACCAACGAAGTCATCGCCATCTACCCGATCACCCCGTCGTCCGTAATGGGGGAGATCTCCGATATCAAGAGCGCCGCCGGTGAGAAGAACATCTGGGGGACGATCCCCCTGGTCTCTGAACTCCAATCCGAAGGCGGCGCCGCCGGCACCGTGCATGGCGCTCTGCAGGCCGGCGCCCTGACCACCACCTTTACCGCCAGCCAAGGTCTGTTGTTGATGATCCCCAACATGTACAAGATCGCCGGTGAACTCACCTCAACGGTCTTCCATGTCTCGGCCCGCGCCCTGGCCACCCAGGCCCTCTCCATCTTCGGCGACCACTCCGACGTCATGTCCTGCCGTTCCACCGGCTGGGCAATGCTCTGCTCCAACAACGTCCAGGAAGTCATGGACTTCGCCCTGATTGCCCAGGCCGCGACGCTGCGCAGCCGCATCCCCTTCCTGCACTTCTTCGACGGCTTCCGCACCTCGCACGAAGTCCAGAAGGTCGAGGAACTGACCTTTGCCGACATGCGGGCGATGATCGATGACCAATTGGTCAACGCCCACCGGGCGCGCGGCCTTTCCCCGGACCGCCCGGTGATGCGCGGCACCGCCCAGAATCCAGATGTCTACTTCCAGGGGCGTGAGACCGTCAACCAGTTCTATCCGGCCTGTGTCGACATTGTTGCGGAAGAGATGGCGAAGTTTGCCAAACTCACCGGCCGCAGCTATGGCCTCGTCGACTACGTCGGTGATGTCGATGCCGAACGCATCGTTGTGGTCATGGGCTCCGGCGCCGACACCGTGCAGGAGACCGTCCACAGCCTCATCGCCAAGGGGGAGAAGGTCGGCGTCGTCAAGATTCACCTTTACCGCCCCTTCCCGCTGGCCGCCTTTATCAAGGCCCTGCCCAAGACCGTCAAGAGCATCGCCGTCCTCGACCGCACCAAAGAGCCCGGTGCCCTCGGCGAACCGTTGTACATGGATGTGCGCACTGCTATCGGCGAAGCCATGTCGGACGGCACTTGCAAGATCGATGGATATCCGATCATCGTCGGCGGCCGCTACGGCCTCGGCTCCAAGGAGTTCACTCCGGCTATGGCCAAAGCGGTCTTCGACAACCTCAAGACCGTGCAGCCGAAGAAGAACTTTGTTGTCGGCATCAACGATGATGTCATGAATTCCAGTCTCGACTTCGATCCTTCCTTCCGTACCGCGATGGCCGGAACCTACGAAGCGATGTTCTACGGCCTCGGTTCCGACGGCACGGTCGGCGCCAACAAGAACACCATCAAGATCATCGGCGAAACCACCGACAACAATGCCCAGGCCTACTTTGTCTACGACTCCAAGAAGGCCGGCACCATCACCACCTCGCACCTGCGCTTCGGCAAGAATGCCATCAATGCCCCCTACCTCATCGACAACGCCGACTTCATCGCCTGTCACAACTTCACTTTTTTGGAGAAGTACGACATGGTCAGCAAAGCCAAACAGGGCGGTACCTTCCTCCTTTGTTCTCCCTTTACCGCGGATGAAGTCTGGGACAAGATGCCGATCGAAGTGCAGCAGCAGATCATCGCCAAGAAGCTCAAGTTCTACGTCATCGACGCTATCAAGCTCGGTGAAGAGTTGGGACTCGGCGCCCGCATCAACGTCATCATGCAGACCGCTTTCTTCAAGATCTCCGGGATAATCCCCCTGAAGCAGGCGATCAGCGAGATCAAGGACGCGATCAAAAAGAGTTACGGCAAGGCTGGCGACAAAGTCGTGGCGATGAACAACGCCGCTGTCGACGAAGCGTTGAAGAATATCTACGAAGTTGTGGTGCCGACCACGGCGATGAGCGTTATCACCATGCCGCCGGCCGTCGCCAAAAATGCCCCGCAGTTCGTCCAGGAGGTCACCGGCAAGATTATCGCCGGCTTCGGCGACGACCTGCCGGTCTCGAAGATGCCGATCGACGGCACCTTCCCCACCGCGACCTCGCAGTACGAAAAGCGTAACATTGCCGTCGATATCCCGGTCTGGGACGAAACCCTGTGTATCCAGTGCGCGATCTGCTCCTTTGTCTGCCCGCATGCTACCATCCGCATGAAGGCCTACGACGGCAGTCTACTCAAAGACGCTCCGGCCACCTTCAAGTCGACGGACTGCAAGCTCCCGGAATTCAAAGGACTGAAGTACACCCTGCAGGTCGCGCCCGAAGACTGCACCGGTTGCGGCGCCTGCGTCCATAACTGTCCGGCCAAGAGCAAGGATGATCCGAGCCACAAAGCGATCAACATGCAGTTCCAGCAGCCGCTGCGGGCCACGGAAGCAGCCAACTTTGACTTCTTCCTCGGGCTCCCCGACGTCGATCCGACCGCGGTCAAACTCGACACCCTGCGTGGCAGCCAGCTGGTGCGGCCGATCTTTGAATTCTCCGGCGCCTGTGCCGGCTGCGGTGAAACGCCCTACCTCAAGCTCCTTTCCCAGCTCTTCGGCGACCGCATGCTCGTCGCCAACGCCACCGGCTGCACCTCGATCTACGGCGGCAACCTGCCGACCACCCCCTGGGCACAACGCGCCGACGGCCGCGGACCAGCGTGGTCGAACTCCCTCTTCGAGGACAACGCCGAATTCGGTTTCGGCATGCGCCTGGCGGTCGACAAGTTCACCGAATCGGCCCGCGAGCTCCTTACTGGACTGGTCAACAGTTGTGCCTGCCCTTCCTGCGCCGCCATCTTGCCGGTGATGCAGGAGATTCTTGATGCGGATCAGTCCGACCAATGTGGCATCGAAGCACAGCGCCAGCGCGTCGCCACCTTGAAAGCCGCTCTCAAAGGCTGCAACGAACCGGCAGCGGTTCAACTCCTCCCCCTCACCGATTACCTGGTCAAGAAGTCGGTGTGGTGTGTCGGCGGCGACGGCTGGGCTTATGACATCGGCTACGGCGGCCTCGACCATGTCATCGCTTCAGGCAAGAACGTCAACATCCTCGTCCTCGACACCGAGGTCTACTCCAACACCGGCGGCCAGGCCTCGAAGTCAACGCCGATCGGTGCTGTCGCCCAGTTCGCCGCCGGTGGCAAGATCATGGCCAAGAAGGACCTCGGGATGATGGCGATGTCCTACGGCTACGTCTATGTTGCCAACGTCTCCCTTTCCAACCCCGGCCAGGTGGTCAAGGCCTTTATTGAAGCCGAAGCTTATGACGGCCCCTCGATCATTATCGCCTACGCCCACTGCATCGCCCACGGCATCAACATGACCACCGCCGTCGACGAGCAGAAGAAGGTTGTCTCCTCCGGCTACTGGCCCCTGTACCGCTACAACCCGACCCTCGCTGCCGAAGGGAAGAACCCCCTGCAGCTCGACAGCAAGGCACCGACCACCTCCTTCGAGGACTTTGCTTACGGCGAGAATCGCTACAAAGTACTGAAAAAGATGAACCCCGAGGTGGCCGCCGAGCTGATGAAGAAGGCGAGCGCCTGGACGACCAACCGCTTCGAGTACTACCAGAAGCTGGCGGCGCTGAAGTACGAAAAGTAGATTGCAGGTAGGGGCACCCCTTGTGGGTGCCCGCTTTCGATCGTGAACCGGGCGGGCACGAGACCCGCCCCTACCATAACCATAAAAAGTCCTGAGCAAAAAGATGCCCGACCCGGTGTTTTCAACCGCGTCGGGCGTTTTCTTTTTACGGAATCTTTCAGATGTGCAATTCTACCCCACAAAATAACCTCTCAGGAGAACCTGTTGAAATCGTCACCCCAACTCTATCTACTCGATGGCTCCAGTTACATCTACCGCGCCTATTTTGGTATCCGTGAGCTCGCCACCAGCGGCGGCATGCCGACCAATGCGATCCTCGGCTTCACCAAGCTGCTCCTTGATCTCCTCCAGGAGCATCGCCCCGATTATCTCGCCGTCGTCCTTGATGGCCCGCGCGAGGAGACTTTCCGCCGCGCCCTTTATCCTGCCTACAAGGCGCAGCGTGACGCCGTCCCGGCGGATCTCATCCCCCAGCTCCCTTACATCCGCCAAATTCTCGCGGCCCTCAACATCCCGACCCTGGAAGCGCCCGGCTTTGAGGCCGATGACGTCATTGCCACCCTCGCCCGCACCTATGCCGCCGATGGGATCGATGTCACGATCGTCACCGGCGACAAGGATCTCCTGCAGATTGTCAGCGACCGGATCAGCCTTCTCGACACCATGAAGGGGAAGCGTTCCGGATTGCCGGAGGTCCGCGACCGTTTCGGCGTTCCCCCCGAACTGGTCGCAGATGTCCTCGGCCTGGCCGGCGACACCTCCGACAATATCCCCGGCGTCCCCGGCATCGGCGAGAAGACCGCCATCGGTCTGGTGCAGCGCTTCGGTTCCCTGGAAGAGGTCCTCAAGTGGAAGAGCCTGGTCGGCAGCAAGAAGCGTCGCGAGGCTTTGTCAGCCTACGAAGAGCAGGCACGGCTTTCGAAACTCCTCGCCACGGTCCGTTATGACGTCCCGCTGGAGATCCCCCTGACCGGGTTGACACGGCAGACGCCGTACCTCCCCGAGCTCATCGCCCTCCTGCGCGAGCTGGAATTCAGCGCTCTCGAACTCGCCTTCACCCCGCCGCCAGCCGGGATCGTCGAGATCTACAGTGACGGCTCGGGGCGGGATTCCGGGCCAGGGGGCTACGGAGCGATCCTGCGCTTCGGCGACGCAGAGAAGGAGCTGAGCGGCTTCGAGCCGAGTACCACCTCGCAGCGCATGGAGTTGATCGCGGCGATCCGCGGCCTCGAAGCGCTGAACGGTCGCAAGCGGGTGCGGCTTTACAGCGATTCGCAGTATCTGGTGCGGGGGATGAGCGAATGGCTGGCGGGCTGGGTGCGCAGCGGCCGCCTCGAGACTCCCGACGCCCTCGCCAATCAGGATCTTTGGCAGCAACTGGCGGCCCTCGCTGCCAGGCATCAGGTCCACTGGGAATGGGTACGCGGCCATGCCGGCCACCCCTTTAATGAGCGCTGCGACAAGCTGGCGAAGCGGGCGGCGGAAGCGGGGATCCAGGAAACAGCAGCCGGCGCGCGCGAGGAAATTGTTCCTTTGCCGCCCGCTCCGGTCTATCATGCGCCAGTGGCAATCCGGCTCGACTCGGAATTCCCTACTGATGCGGACGGCCAGCTTCAGCTCTGCTAACCACGACAAGGATACGAACGATGAAAATCCAGAGATTAACCGCAGAGAACCGCCCCCGGGTCTACGCGCTGCTGCGCCTCGCCTTTCCCGAGAGCGAATACGAAGCGAGTTTGATGGAGAATCTCCACAAAAACGGCAAGACCGTGCATGAGTGGGTTTCGGTGCACCGCAACAAGATCATCGCCTACATTGCCTTTACCCCCGCCTATCACGGCAAGAACGCCTGCGGCCTGCACTTGGCGCCAATGGCGGTCACCCCCGAATTTCAACAGCAGGGAGTGGGCAGCGAACTCCTCCGCTTTGCTCTGCGGCAGGAGGAGATCAGCAGCCAGCCCCTCTTTGTCCTCGGCGAACCCGGTTATTACAAAAAATTTGGTTTTGAGCCCTGTACGCAACCGATCTGCCCCTTTGACAAGAACAATGCCCACTTCCTGAGCCTGCGCAATGGCGCCGCCACGCCCTTCACGGTCGGCTATGAAGCGGAGTTCATGACCGTGGGGAAACCGGCACGCCCCAAGGGGAAGAAGCGGCGTTAAAACTGTCACTCCCCGGGCATCCGCCTCCTTACGGACCTGTCCTCTTTTTGTTTCAGTGGCTGCATTCATCCCCACAGGAATACGCGGTCTTTTCCCGGGGAACCGCAGTTATCTAATTATTTTTCCAGTTATTTTAAAGATTGACAAAGTGACGTATTGAGGGATTATAATTAGCCGCTCTTACCCCCCAGGAGGCCCCCGATGTTTAGCCACATCCGAATCCGGACCAAGATCCTTCTGCCTCTTCTCTGTTTGTCCCTGATCCCACTCATCTTAACGATGTTTGTCATCTCCCGGCTCAGCCAGAATCAAATCGAGAAATCGATGCAGATGCGCAAAACTGATATCAGCAATTTCGTCGAGCGTAACACCACCTACACCCAATCAGAAAAGTTCAACTATCTCCGATCAATCGCCCAGAATGCCGGGTTGGTGAACGACCTCGCTGCGGTCGCTTCCGGGGGAGAGATGGCAGCACTCACCGCCAGACTGGAAACGTTGCGTCACGACTATCGTTTCGACACCCTTGAATTGCTGACTCCGGCCGGCGATCAGCTGTCGATTGCCACCAGAGACGAGCCCCCCCTCATGCGTTCCGGGAAGGAACATCCGGTCATTCGTTCGAGTCTGGATGACGACCCTTACTATGAGGTTGATCTTTTCGACGGCCAGCTTTCGATCGTCACCGCTTATCCGGTTCGTTCCGCTGACAGCATCATCGGCCACGTGGTCGGTATCAGTCGCTTCAATGAGCGCTTCGCCAACATTGTCAAGTCAGGGAGCGGTGCTCAGATTGCCTTTGTGCATGAAGACGAGATCATCGCCACGACCCATCCGGACCTCAGCAACTTTGATCTCGGAGAACTCCGTCAGGGAAAGACCCTGGAAATAGAGCTCGAAGGGATCAGTTATATTGCCTACTTCAAAGCGATCCAGCACTCCGGCAGCGGGATGATCATCGCCTTTGACCAGTCGGAACTTCTCGCCGCCAGTGCCGCCACGCGCAAACTCCTGTTGTGGCTGACGCTCGGCGTCGGCGTCATCGCAGTTGCTATCGGGCTGGTCCTCGTCGCCAAAATGACCCGGCCCCTCAACCAGATGGTGGATAATTTCAGGGAGATTGCCGCCGGGGACGGGGATTTGACACGGGTGATTCCAGTTCAATCCCAGGACGAAATCGGTGAACTGGCAGAAAACTTCAATAAATTCGTGGGACGCTTACGTGAAATGGTGCGGCGCACGCGCGATGCCTCAACCGACCTGACCGAAGCGACCGAACGGCTGCGTCACGCTTCTTGCGAGGTCAATGCCGGAGCCGTGCAGCAATCGCAGTCGCTGGAGGAATCATACCACGCCGTTCTGGCGATCGAAGACTCGATTTCGGGGATCGCCGAGAGTACCGGTTCGCTGGTTGAAGCTGCCGAGGAGAGTTCTTCGGCGACCCTCGAACTCGGCGCGACCATCGAGGAGATCGCCAGTCAGATGGAGAGGCTCTTTTCCACTGTCGAGGACGTCTCCAGTTCGATCAGCGAGATGTCGGTCTCCAGCCAGCAGATCGCCGAGAATGTCGAAATCCTCGCTTCCTCGACAGACGTGACCGCTTCCGCGATCACCGAGCTCGATGCTTCGATCAAAGAGATCGAAGAGAACGCCGGGAAGACCAGTCGTCTCTCCGAAGAAGCGACGGTCGATGCCCAGAAAGGGAAGGAAGCGGTCGACGAAACGATTCAGGGGATTATCGCTATCCGCGAATCGGTCGACAAGGCGAGCCTGGTCATCCAGGATCTTGGCAACAAGTCCAGCGCCATCGGCAAGATCCTCACCGTCATCGACGAAGTCGCCGACCAGACCAGCCTCCTCTCCCTCAATGCCGCGATCATCGCCGCCCAGGCTGGCGAGCACGGCAAGGGCTTTGCGGTGGTCGCCAACGAGATCCGCGAACTGGCTGAGCGCACCGCGGTCTCGACCCGTGAAATCGGCGCGATCATCACCAATCTCCAGGATGGCACCCGTGATGCGGTCCGGGCGATGGCCGCCGGAAGCGAGCGCGTCCACCTTGAAGTCGAGCGCTCCAAGAGCGCCGGTGATGCCCTCGACAAGATTCGCACCAGCACCATGATGGCGCGGGAGCAGGTCTCCGGCATTGTTCGCGCCACCCAGGAACAGTCCCGCGGCAGCCGCCAGATCACCAACTCGATCAACCAGGTCTCTTCGATGCTCGAACAGATCGCTGCGGCAATCAAGCAGCAGAGCGAAGGAATTCGTCAGGTTGCCCGTGCTTCCGAGTCAATGAAGGAGGTCGCGGCGCAAGGGAAACTGTCGACCGGCGAACAGACCAAGGGGAGCCGTCAGATCAGTCTGAGTATGGAGCGGATTCGCTCGATGATCGAGCGGATTGACGAAGCGACCCGCGAACAGACACAGCGCACCAGTCAGATGGTGGAAACCTTCTCCAGCGTACGAGAGATCTCCGTTGCCACGGCGGCACGCACCACCGAACTCGATCAGGTCGTGGAGATTCTGACGAAACAGACCGCCGCGCTCGAAGAAGAGGTCGGCGCCTTCAAGGCCTGAGCCAAAAAGCGGGAGACAGTGGAGGAACAAGCTGTTTTCAGTAGGTTAGCGATTGATAAAAAGCCGTCCGGGAAGATTTCCCGGACGGCTTTTTCTTTTCTGGAGAAAGAAGAGGAAACACAAAGAAGTTCTAATCAGATATTTAAAAAAACGATCGAAATCATTAAAACTATCGAAATTACTCATTTGACATTAATCTTTTCTTTTACTACCATCGCCCGCAATTAACTCAACAGGAGGAAGAAAATGAAATCATTCGTTGTGCTCACGGTTACGGCCATCATGTCCCTTGCCTTTGCCGGTTGTGCGGCAGTCCCGGGAACCTCGTCCAAAGGGTTGGAAATCCCCATTGAAAAGGCGGCAGTGAAATTTGTGACTGACGTGAAAGACGGGGGCTATAACATTGTCAGCACCGACGAATTAAAAAAATGGCTTGCTGAGGGCAAGGAAATAACCATCATCAGCGCCCTTACAGCTGATGATGACAAGCAGATTGGCACCCTCCCCGGCGCCATCAACGGTGTCATGCCGAAGTCGGAAAAAGACCTGACCCCGTCCGACAAGGAGAACCTGCTGAAAGTGGCCGGAGTCGACAAAGAAAAGCCGATCGTTATCTATTGCGGCTTTGTTGCCTGCAGAAGAAGCCATCTTGGCGCTAAAGTCCTTGTTGAAAACGGCTTCAAGAATGTCTACCGCTATCCCGGCGGAACAACCGCCTGGCAGGAAGCCGGCCTGCCCCTGACAAAATAATCGCGTCATTTTACCGGATAAACGGGCCGGCCACTGCGGCTGGCCCGTTTAATTGTGGGCCAATGAGATTTCAAAAATCACTCCTGAGCATTCTTCTTTTGAGCCTTTTTTTAACGGGATGCCTGGGCAAGCAGGGCGTAGTTAACAAATTGAACGGGCAATTAAATGTCTTTGGTGTTGAGCTTTTTAGCGATGTTGACTATCGACAGATCCATGGCGTTGCCGCAACTGAGGAGCCCTGCCTCAAAGGCTACGAGCGGAGCTTTGATGCCCTGGACGTCAGCATTGGCTACGGCTTTGACAAAACCATACGAAAAATCACCACACGAAATGCCAGCACCAGCCTTTTTGGCATAACGCCAGGAATACCTTATCAAGAAGGCAAGGAGAAGATCCTGCAGGCCGGTTTCCGTGAAGATGTCCCTCCCTTCAAATACAAAGCAAACGGCTATACGCTCAAATTTCTGGTTGATGGCAACGCAACCATCTTTGGCCTGACCCTTGAAAGCATTGACTGAGGTTTATACTGACACTTACCGCCGACCACCTACCGCTCATGATCAAAGGAGCGAAAAATGATAGTCATCCATCGGACTGATCGCTTCGATCGCTGTCTTGACGAGTTGCGGCAAGGGGGTGGTGAAGCAGTCATAGCCGTCGAGAAGGCGGAACAGTTCATTCGGGATATTTCCCGGGACAATTCGTCCCGTCTAGAACAGCGCTGGAAGACCAAAAACGGAGAGGCGCGGATCGAGGGCTGCCGAAAATTCTGTATTGGCCGGCGTTATCGGCTGATCTGCATCAAGCAGGGGCAGAAGATACTCCTCCTCCATGCCGGCACCCACGACGACTGTGACCGCTGGCTCGAAAGGAACCGGGGGGCGTCATTTGCGATGGAGGGAATGATGGCAATTGTTCCCTCCGCGCCGGAAACCGCCACAAACGTTGCTGCCGACGATGATTTTCCGGAGGACAGAATGACAGAGGATGACCACGAAGAGCTCTCACAAAAGGAATTGCGGATCATCTTCCGGGGGTTGTGCAGCAGGTAGGGTGTTCATCGCCGCTTATTTTGCGCGGCAAAGCCCCGTGCCGGCTGGCTCTCACCTTGGGCAGGAAACTTCCAAACAAATAACGGCAAACCAACCGATCAAGGAGAGACAAATGGAGACAGAACAATTTGCGGTAAAATCGGACCCGGAACTCTGGGCCCGGCTGAACATGGATGTCGAACGGTTCAAAAACATGCCGTCGATGTTGACCCAGGCGTACACCAGTATTTTTTTGAGCCAGAAAAACCGCCCTGACGGGATGACCTACTTCAATGACTGCATGGTCAATATCCATACCGGTCGTATCGATGAACTGATGGCGGCCAAGGATGCGGGGAAGCCGGTTATCGGCACCTTCTGCGTCTATGTGCCGGAAGAACTGGTGGTTGCGGCCGGCGGGGTCTGCGTCGGCCTGTGCGGCGGCGCCCAGGGCTCCATTGCTGACGCGGAGAAGATTCTTCCGCGCAATATCTGCCCGATGGTCAAGTCAGCCTTTGGCTTCAAGGTCGGCCGCATCTGCCCCTATTTTCAAGTCGTCGATTTCGTTTACGGCGAGACCACCTGCGATGCCAAAAAGAAGACATGGGAACTTCTGAACGATTATGTGCCGACCCACGTCATGGAGATTCCCCAGAAAAAAGGGCCACGCGACAGAGTTCTCTGGCTGGAGGAGGTCAAGGACTTCAAGACTGCGGTCGAGAAGGTTACCGGCAACGCAACCGGCCTTGACGAGATTGCCGGCGCCATCAAGCTGATCAACGCCAAACGCCGCGCCCTGCAGCGACTCAACAATCTCCGCCATCACAATCCTGCCCCGATCAGCGGTCTGGACATGCTCCTGATCGAGCAGATCGCCTTTTACGATGAACCGGGCCGCTTCGCCGGGAAGGTCAACGAACTGTGTGACGAACTGGAGAAGCGGATCAGCAGTGGTGTGGCCGTCGCCCCGGCTGCGACCCCGCGCATCATGGTTTCCGGCACCCCCATGGCGCTCCCCAACTGGAAGCTGCACAACATCATCGAGAAGTCCGGCGCCATTGTTGTCAACGAAGAGAGCTGTATCGGCACCCGCTACTACAAGGATCTGATCGATGAGTCGTCGACAACGGTCGAACAACAACTGGAGCACCTCACCGACCGCTATATGCAGATCGACTGCTCCTGCTTCACCCCCAACGATGAACGGATGACCCAGGTGGTCAAGGAATACCGGGAGTCCGGAGCACAGGGGATTATCGATTACTGCCTGCAGTTCTGCCATACCTATAATATCGAGGCGGTGAAGCTGCGCCAGATCTGCGAAAAGGAGGGGATTCCCTTTCTGGCCATTGAGTCGGATTACTCCCCCGAGGATGTGGGGCAACTCCAGACCCGGGTCGAGGCCTTCATCGAACAGATTCAGGGGTAACAAGTTATGCAGCTCGGAATCGACCTTGGGTCACGGACCATCAAGGTTGTTGTGGTCAAGGACGGGGTGCTGCTCGATCATACCGTGGCAGAGAGTGGTTTTGAACCGCATGCCCAATCGTGCGAACTGATCGCCCGCTTCACCCCGTCCCGCATTATCGCCACCGGCTACGGCCGGCACCTGGCGCACAAACACTTCGCCGACGAAGTCATCACCGAAATAAAGGCCCATGCCTTGGGTGCGCGTCACTACTTTCCGGAGTGTCGAACCATCCTCGATGTGGGGGGGCAGGATTCCAAGGTTATTGCTCTGACACAGCAGGGACGGGTCGCCACCTTTCAGATGAACGACAAGTGTGCCGCTGGCACCGGCCGCTTTCTGGAGATGATGGCAACAACCCTCGGCTTTCGCCTCGATGAATTTGGTGCGGCCGCAGGCCAATCGGATCAGGACGTACCGATCAACAGCATGTGCGCGGTCTTTGCCGAAAGTGAGGTCATCTCGCTGAAAAACCGGGGAGTCCCTGTTCAAGACATCGCCCGGGCCATTCATCTTGCCGTTGTCGACCGCCTGGCGGCAATGCTCCAACGGCTCGGGCATGGCGATCAGATCATTTTTACCGGCGGAGTTGCCAATAACCCCTTTATCGTGCAGGCGCTGGCCCGAAAACTCGGTGTGGCGGTGCTTGTGCCGCAAACTCCGACCATCATCGGCGCCCTTGGTGCCGCGCTCCACAAACAATAGACTTCATTGTCGAGGAGGAATTATTTATGTTGAAAAGGATTATCGCTGTTCTGTTGATGCTGGTGGTCGCCGCGGCGGCGGCTGCCGCCGATTACCAGTATGTGGGTACGGAGACGTTCAAGGAGTGGCAGGAGCAGGGAAAAAGTACCGTTATCGTCGACATCCAGGTCCCCAACGGATTTGCCAAACATCACTTCAAAGGCGCCCTGGAAACCAACGCCTATCCGGTCAAGAGTGATGAGGAACGGCAACGCCTGAATACGACTCTGGCGCAGATCAACGCCAGCACGGACGACGTGGTTATTGTCTGCCCGCGCGGTGGTGGCGGCGCAAAAAGTACCTATGATTATCTAAAAGAGAAAGGTATCGAAGAAAACCGGCTCTTTATCCTCGAAAAGGGGATGGAAGGATGGCCTCACCCGGAGATGTACATCACCGGGCGGTAGAGAAGGCAATGGAAACTTTTTGACCTGTCCACGACAAACCCCTGGGCGCTCTTCCCTGCTCGCAATATTTGTTTTTGACGATAAACTGTGTATAGTCGCGTCTTGAATTAATTTGCCGACCGTTCGGGAAACAGAGAACCGATGCGAGCGCCCTGTAAACGGGAGGATCGATGGAACAGGATCGTATGGAAAAGAGTGCGGAAAAAGAGTTTGCCCAGGCGCGGGCGGCCCTGGCAGCCGAGGACACCCAGTCGGCACTCGCCTTTATTGAGAAGGCGCTGCGGTTGCGGGACACTCCGGAATGGTATTCTTATCTTGGCTATTGCATCGCCAGACAGCGCGGGCAGCACCGTAAAGGGCTGGAACTTTGTCAGGCCTCGCTGGCGGTGGAGCCGGACAATCCGATGCATTTCCTCAATCTGGGGAGAGTTCATCTGAACAAGGGAGATAAGACCAAAGCGTTGCAGATTTGGCGTGAGGGGTTGGCGAAGGGCGAATGTCCGGAATTGCGGCAACAGTTGGAACGTCTGGGGAAACGCAACCGACCGCCTCTCTCGATACTTGCCCGCAGCAACCCGGTCAACCGCTACCTGGGGGTCCTGCTGACTCGTCTGGGACTACGCTAACAATAAACAGAGGGCCGGGAATATTGCCCGGTCCTCTATCATTCTTCTTCCCCTCACCAACCTCACCGCACGATATAAACCGACTGCCTGGCATGGAGGGCGACCTTGGTAGAGACACTGCCGAGAAGAGTGCGCTTGACCCGGCCGGCGCCGGAGGAACCGATGACGATGACGTCGATCTCTTCCTGATCAGCGTAGGCAAGGATCTCTTCGGCGGCATCACCGTAAACCACCTGACTGATGATCGGCACAGAGGTCTCCACCGCCGCCTTCTCGACAACATAAAAGATCCGTTTGCGATTCTCTTCCCAATCCGGGCGTTCTGTCGCCGGCAGGGACGGGAAGAAATCGGTAAAAGAGGGGGCGCGCATCCCCGGCAACACCAGGATAGCGTGCAGGGTGCTTTTGAAAGTGGAGTCACCGGACAGGGCCAGACGCACAGCTTCTTCCGCCGCTTTGTCGGACTGGGGAGAACCGTCGATCGGTACGAGAATCTTCTTGCCGACACTGAGCATCGTCTGATCCTTTCTTCTTAAGAATATTCGCAATCTAGCCGATGAAGTGGCGGCTGTCAACGACAGGGATCAAACTGTTTGACATTACCGGTCGATTCCATTAAATTTATCGACACAATTTAAGACAGCATCGTCTTTATTCAGAGTGGTGGAGGGACAAGGCCCGACGAAACCACAGCAACCGGTCCATTGTGCGGACGTCAGGTGCTAATTCCTTCCCTGCTTGCAGGGGAAAATGAGGACGGAGCCGGACGATACCGCTCTCAAACGTTATCTTTGGCCCCTTCTCATCCCCGGAGAAGGGGCTTTTTACTTGGCGCTGATGAAAGAACGGGGTCCACGGGTGAGCGAAGCGATCGGGATTGTTACCACAGAATTTGCCGATTTTGACGGCGAACTGCAGCTTGAAAGCGGTCGTCTCCTCGGTTCCCTGCGCCTGGCCTACGAAACCTACGGCACCCTCAACCCGGCGCGCTCGAATACCATTCTCGTCTGCCACGCCTGGACCGGCGACGCGCACGCCGCCGGCAAGCACCGCGCCGAGGACCGCAAGGGGGGGTGGTGGGATGATATGATCGGACCGGGAAAAGTTCTCGACACCGATCGTTATTTCGTCATCTGTTCCAACGTCATCGGTTCCTGCAAAGGTTCGACCGGGCCGACCAGTATTAATCCCCGCACCGGCAAACCCTACAATCTCACCTTCCCGGTGCTGATGGTGCGCGATATGGTGCGGGCGCAAAAGCTGCTGCTCGACTGTCTCGCCATCCCGACCCTGCGCTGCGTCATCGGCGGCAGCATGGGGGCGATGCAGGCAATCGAATGGGGGATCCATTATCCGCAGATGGTGCAGTCGATCGTGCCGATTGCCGGGACGGGGCGGACCTCGCCGATGGCGATCGCCCTCAACGCGCTGGCGCGGCAGGCGATCTTCAGCGATCCGATGTGGAAGAAGGGGAACTACAAGCCCGAGCACCCACCTGCGGATGGTTTGGCGCTGGCGCGGGCGGTCGGCCATATCTCCTTCCTCTCCGACGTCTCGATGCGGATGAAATTCAACCGCAAATTTTCGCTGCGCGATGGCCTTTTCGACTTCTTCGGCCAGTTCGAAATCGAGCGCTATCTTGAATACAACGGCAAGAATTTTGTCGAGCGCTTCGACACCAACTCCTTCCTCTACCTCGCCAAAGCCCTTGACCTTTACGATGTTGCCTGGAACTTCGACAGCCGAGAAGAAGCCTTCTCGCAGCTCGACTGTCCATCGCTGTGGTTCGCCTTTACCTCCGACTGGCTCTACGTCCCCGCCGACACCGAAGAGTGTGTCACCATTCTGCAGAAACTCGGCAAGAACGTCGAGTATCATCTCGTCGACTCCGACTACGGTCATGACTCCTTCCTCGTTGAACCGGAGAAGTTCACCCACCATATCGTCGCTTTTCTCGATCGTCTTGAAACCTGAACACTCGCAATCGGCAATAAAATCACCACCCCCGCCCCCTCCTTAACAAAGGAGGGGAGTTTAAAGCTTATAATCCCCCTCCTATTTCGCTTAAAAGCGCCTACTTCTGGTAGGAGGGGTTAGGGGTGGTAAGGTTTTAGCGCGATAGTTTTGATTTAAATCAGGAAGGCTCGTTTTCCTCGGTGAAAAGGTCGAGTTGCTCATAGCGACGGATCTGGATCTTGAAGGGGAAGGGGCGGAAACGGGGACATTCGAGGAGGAGGACAGTGGCCGGCTGGCGACAGCGGCGCACACATTTGCTACAGAGAGGATTGGCATCCTGACGGGATAGAAGGGGCTCCGACCTGGACATACCGGTTCTCCGCTAATGGTGAGGAACGTTAGGTTGCTGCATCATCGTCATCATCGACCGGGATTTTCTCCGCCATCTTCTTGCCGAAGCAGCGGGCGAGAATAATCCCGACTTCGAACAGGAGGATAAAAGGGATAGCCAAAGCTGTCTGCGAAAAAACATCCGGGCCCGGGGTGGCTATCCCGGCGAAAATAAAGGCGATAATAATAAAGTATTTACGCTTCTGCGACAGCCACTTGGCATCGACCACGCCCATACGGGCAAAGATAAGGATAACGATGGGGGTTTCAAAGATGGCGCCAAAGGCGAGCAGGAGCTTCCAGGCGATGGAGAAGTATTCCCCCATCGAGATCATCGCCGTTACTTCGCCACCGGCAAGACCCATTGACAGCAGGACACTGAAGACCAGAGGAAAGATCCAGGTGAAACCGAGGTAGGCGCCGCCAAGGAAGGAGCAGTAGGCGGAGGCCACGAAGGGGAGAGCAAAGCGTTTCTCATTTTTATAGAGCCCCGGGGCGATAAAACCCCAGATCTGCCACAGGATAACCGGCAAAGCGACGAGGACCGCGGCAACGGCAGCAATCTTCATGTAGGTAAATAGCGGTTCCGTCGGGCTGAGAAAGACCATCTTGCTCCCGGCCGGCAGAACAGCGCGGAGCGGCTTGGAGATAAAGAGGTAAAGGGGTTCAGAAAAGTAGTAGCAAACAACAAAGGCGACCAGCCAACTACTGGCGGCAATGGTCAGACGGCGGCGCAGCTCGAAGAGGTGGGCCATGAAAGGGAGCTGCTGCTCAACGCTCATTTTTGCTGCTCCGTCGCATCCGTTTTCTTCTCTGCGACACTATTCTCGGGCACCGGCTCGGGCGGAGCTGTCGTGACTTCGGCCTCCTCGACCTTGACGGCATTAGGCGGGGTGAGTTTTCCCGGTTCCTGCTCCCATGGGGTTTTGTAGATGTCTTCAAGATTGCGCTTTCCCTGCCGTAAATGCTCTTCCACATTGAGAGAGCGCATATCTTTTTCGATGCTATTCTTCACTTCGTCATAGGACCGGCGAAACTCGGCATAGCCCTTGGCCAGGGAGCGGGCCAAATCCGGTAGTTTCTCGGGACCGATAAAGATCAACGCCAGCGCGAGGATTAGTAGAATTTCTCCAACACCGAGACCGAACATGCTTAAAAAGTCCTTTGTTGACGGGAGAGAGTGCGGCGAAAGAATAGTCGTAAAGCCCCGTAACTGTCAAGACCAGGAACGGAGAATCAGTATGGAGCCGATCTTCACCAAGCCCGATCTGCCGCGTTATACCGGGCGCCCCTTTCCGGCCTACCGCTACCTCCCCTATCGCAGCGGCGCCACCCTCCCCCACCCCCGCAACGATCCGGCCGGACATTCCTACCATGCGGAGGAAGACTATCTCCCCTCTTTCACTCCTGACGACTGGCGCAGCTGCGAGCTATATCTCTACGGCATCGATCTCTTCAATCGCGGTTACTGGTGGGAGGCGCATGAAGCCCTGGAAGCGGTCTGGCTGGCGGCCGGGCAGCGCGAGACGGTCTGCGGCTTCTTCGTGCAGGGGTTGATCCAGCTGGCCGGGGCACAGCTCAAGCGCTTCATGGCCGAGCCGCGCGGGGCGGAGTCGCTGACGGTGGCCGGGATTAAAAAGATCGCGGAGGTCGAGGGGATTTATCTCGGCATTGAGGTGGTGGCATTGACGGCGGAAGTGGAGCGGTGTCTGCGCGAGGATTGTGGGGAGTTCCCGCGGATTGAGTTGCAGTTTTGAAGATGAACTGGCGAAGGAGTCAAGATAGCATGATTTAACACAAGAAAAGCCCGACGCGGTGTTTACAACCGCGTCGGGCTTTTCTTTATGTGATGATTTACAGATGTCAAGCCTGGACGGGCGCGCTAAATTGCGCCCCTTGCACGCCGACGGACTCTCCTATCTCCTGCAACTCCTCTACAATCAACTCCGCCATCACCGGCAGCTTGGCGCGCAGCGTGGCCGAAAGTTCGGTGCTGGTATCGTAGCATTCGGGGATGATGCCGAGCAGGGTGACACGCGCCGGGCAGCAGTCGCGCAGCTCGGCGAGGGTGAGCATCTCCTGCACGCCGATCTGGTGCGGCGAGAGTTTGGTCGGCAGACGCTTGAGGAGGATATCCTCCTTGTCGTAGCGGAGGATCGTCCCCGGCTCCCCGGCGACAGCGACGACATCGACCATGAGGACGCAGTCGGCATCGTCGAACTTGTGAGCGGCCATGATCCCGAGGGTGCCGCCGTCGTAAAGCTCGACATTGGCAGGAAAGGTGTAGTGTGTCTGCAGATAGCGGATGAGATGGACGCCGAAGCCTTCATCGGAGAAGATCAGGTTACCGGCGCCGAAAATCAGGATGCGCATGTCGGGAGTCTTTCTTGAAGTCTTACCACCCCCCGACCCCCTCCTGAATCAGGAGGGGGAGAAGGTCATAAGCTCCCCTCCTTGATAAGGAGGGGCTGGGGGTGGTGGGATTTTTACATCACCTTAACGTTGGTAATTTCGTTCCCTTCGGGGTCGATGGTGTGCACCGCGCAGGCGATACAGGGATCGAAAGAGTGGATGGTGCGTAGCACCTCCAGGGGCTTGTCGGCCTGGGCCACCGGATTGCCGATAAGGGAGGCTTCATAGGCGCCCATCCGCCCCTTTTCGTCACGGGGGGAGGCGTTCCAGGTCGAAGGGACGACCGCCTGGTAGTTCTTGATCTTCTTGTCCTTGATCACCACCCAGTGCGACAGGGCGCCGCGCGGCGCTTCGTGGAAGCCGACGCCGCGGTATTCCCCGTCGGGGATCTCGGTATGGTTGGCGTAGGTTGAATCCCCTTTGCCGATGTTATCGACGAGCCGGTCGAGGAAATCGAGGGAGTAGTCGGCAAAGAGGTGGGCGCGAATCGCCCGGGCGCCGAGGCGGCCCATAGTCGAGTGGAGATCGTGGACGCTTATGCCGATCTGCTGGCAGGAGGAATCGACGAGCTGGCGCACCTTGACGTCGCCGGCGGCGTAGGCGGAGAAGAGCTGGCCGAGGGGGCCGACCTGCATCGCCTTGTCGGCGAAACGCGGGGCCTTGCACCAGCTGTACTTCCCTTCCGGGGCGAAGTCGCTGTACTCGGGCTCGGTCTCCCCTTCCCAGGGATGGAGGGTCCCCTTCCCCTGATACCAGGCTCTTGCGACGTTTTCAGTGATACTGCCGATCAACTCCTTATCCTGGTGGGTCTTGATCAGGCGGGCATTGAGGATGTTCCCGTCCTCGATGATGCCGCCAGGAAGGAGAAACTCGGTGTTTTTCGTGTCGAGGGGGAACTCCGGCACCGCCAGATAGTTGTCGACGCCGCGGCCGTAGTTGAACCAGTCCTTGTAGATGGTGGCGATGGCGATCATGTCCGGATAGTAGACCTGCTGAACAAAGGCACGGGTCTCTTCCATCAGGGCGCGCATCGCCGCGACCCGTTCCATGTTGAAGGTGGCGAGATTCTCCATGTTAATGGCGGTGGCAACGCCGCCGACGCAGAGGTTCTGCACATGCGGATTCTTGCCGCCGATGATCGCGACGGCCTGGGCGGCCTTGCGCTGATAGTCGAGAGCCTTGAGGTAGTGGGCCACCGCCATCAGGTTCGCTTCCGGCGGCAACTGCATCGCCGGATGTCCCCAGTAGCCGGAGGAGAAGATGCCGAGACGGCCGGTGCTGACCAGCGCCTTGAGCTTGTCCTGCACCGCCTTGAATTCGGTCTCGCTGTTCCCCGGCCACTCGGAGATCGACTGGGCGAGCTGGGCAGTCTTCTTCGGATCGGCCTGAAGGGCGGAGACGACATCGACCCAGTCGAGGGCAGAGAGGTGATAGAAGTGGACGATGTGGTCCTGCACCGAATGCTGGGCGATCATCAAATTGCGGATGAGCTGGGCGTTAAGCGGCACTTCGACGTTCAGGGCATGCTCGACCGAACGGATCGAGGAGATGGCGTGGACGGTGGTGCAGACACCGCAGAAACGCTGCACATACGACCAGGCATCCTCAGGAGGACGCCCCTTAAGGATCGTTTCGATCCCCCGCCACATCTGGGCAGAGGACCAGGCATCAGTCACCCGGCCGTTGTTGACTTCAACATCGATACGCAGGTGCCCTTCAATACGGGTAATCGGGTCAAGAGTGATGCGAGCCATTTATCGGTTCCTCCGAATGGATTGTTATTGATTTATTGTAGGGGCGACCCGGCGGGTCGCCCTGGGCGAGGCACCGCCTCGCCCCTACATTTACAGGATCACGCCTTCGCACCCTTGCCCACCGGCAGATGCCGTCCCTGCCCGTAAGGAAGGTGGAGATCGAGGTGAAGTTTAGGCAGAACCGGGAAGACCTTGACCAGCACCTGATAGCCGAGGATCTCAAAGGCGATGATGCCGACGGTGATCATCAGCTCTGCCAGTGAGGGGAAGTAGTGCCAGCCCTTCCCCGGCTGGAAGCCGATCAGATAAACGTTAAAGCGGTAAAGGGCGCCGCCGATGGTGATCAATGCCGCCGAGAGGAAGAGCCATCGCACCGACTCCCGTTTGCGGCTGTTGAAGAGGATCAGCGAGCCGCCGGCGATGAGAGCGAATTCGAGGAGGAAGAAGCCGGAATAGAAGTCGAGGGCCAGGGCGGTGCCGATCTGGCCGCGCCAGGCAAGATCGCCGATGACGACGGTCAGCCAGATCAGGGTGAGAAAGGGGATGATCTTCGCCAAACCGGCGAGTTCCTTAATTTCAAAGGGGCGCTTGAAGGCGTAGGAGGAGATCACCGATTCGATGATGGCGATAGAGTAGCCGATATAGACGCAGTTGATCAAAAAGAGAAGAGGGAGAAAACCGGTATGCCACAGCGGATGGACCTTGGTCGAGGCAATCAGGACCAGCGAGCCGAGGGATGACTGGTGCATGGTCGGCAGGGTAATGCCGAGGACGATAACGAAGATCAGGACCTTGTTGAGCTTCGGCCGCAGCCAGGCGGCGCCGAGACGGACGACTTCGAGTTTGGAACTGACGGCGGCGCGGTTCGGCTTGATGTGCGGCTCCAGCCAGTCGAGGAGGGCGTTGAGGCGCCGCCATTTCCCTTCTTCAATCGTCGTCAAAATTGCCGGCAGGAACTCGATGAGGAGGACGGTCGTGTAGGCCATGACGCAGAGGGCGACTTCGAACATCGCCGAATTCACCTGCCAGCGCGACGGAATGAAGAAGTTATAGGAATTCCAGGGGCGACCGACATCGACCATAACCGAGAAGCCGGCGAGCCCGTAACCGAAGAGGCTGGTGAGGACCGCCGAACGGATCATCGGATGGTACTGCATGTGGTTGCGGATGTAGATGAGGATTGCCATCGCGTAACCGCCGCAGGCGATGGCGGTGCCGGTGGCGACATCGTAGGTGATCCAGATCCCCCAGGGGTAGCCGTCGTTCATGTTCGAAACGGCGCCGATCCCCTTGATAAAACGCAGGGCGATCAGGGCGAAGCCGATCAGGGTCAGGGTAAGGAGGACGTAGAAGGACGGAGTAAGGATCTTCGCCTGATGCGTCTGGTAATCGTCATGGTGGCTCATGCGTCCCCCCCTTTCTTTGTCGCGCTGTTTTGCTGCTCCGCCTTTTTCATATTCCGGATGGCGACATAGCAAAGACTGCCATAAAGGGCGACCGGAGCGATAAAGCCTTTATAGATGGTGTGCTGGATCTTCTCGGAAAACTCCGCCGGCGGCTGATTGCCGACAATCGGCAGGCCGAGCTTTTCAAAGGGGAGACCGGCGACGCAAAGATGATTGAGGCCGCCGAGTTCCTGCGCGCCATAGATGTACTGAATATATTTCTCCGGCTGGGCATCAAGGCGACGCTGCGCTTCGATCAGTAGATCCCCGCGCTTGCCGAAATGGATGGCATCGACCGGGCAGACGCTGGCACAGCCGGTGGTGCCGGTGCGCGGCAGTTCGGTGCTTTTACACATATCGCACTTGACGATCTGCGGCAGGGCCTTATCCCACTGAAAACGGGGGATATTGAAAGCACAGGCGATCTGGCAGTAGCGACAGCCGATACAGATCCCCTTGTCGTAGGTGACGATGCCGCTCTCCGGGTCGCGGGTCATGGCGCTGACCGGACAGACCGAGACGCAGGAGGGCTTTTGACAGTGCATGCAGGAGTGCTTGACGTAGGACCACCGGGTTGGCGACTCTTTATGCAGCTTGATCAGGGTGCGGGTATCGCCGGAAAGATCGGCCGGCGCGTCCCAGAGGCCATCCGGATCGAACTCCGCCTGTTCATAAGCAAGGCTGCCACTGTCGAGATTGACCCGTTTGCAGGTGGTCATGCACGCCTTGCAGCCGACACAACGGGTGGCGTCATAAAGCATCGCCACATTGTCGTTATCGATCTTCAGACCGTCCGACGCCTCGGCGCTGCCGCCCACCACGCCCGTTGCCAGGGCCGCGCCGCCGACGCCGACCATCTTGAGGAAGTTCCGCCTACTCGGACTTTTCATGCCCCTCCTCCTTCTGCGCGACATCGGGGAGCTTCTTGCCGAGCATGGCACCAGCGCCGACCACCGCACCGGCCGCGAGGCCGACAATGCCGGTGGTCAGGGGATCGATCCCCTTGCTGCGGTTGGCCGATTCGACCGGGGCATAGCTGTTGAAAGGGGTCGGCTCATGAATCTGGACTTTGTCACTGATCGCCGACTTGAAGAGGATATCCGGCTCGGTGCAGCCGATGCAAGGATGGCCGATCGAGACCGGCCAGGCGCCGACATCGTTGAAACGGACGACCGAACAGTTGGCGTGCGTCACCGGCCCCTTGCAGCCGAGCTTGTAGAGGCAATGCCCCTGACTGTGATCGGCATCACCGTAGGCCGAGGCAAAGCGGCCGGCATCGAAATGGGGCCGCCGCTCGCAGTGCTGATGAATGAGGCGGCCATAAGCGAATTTGGGGCGGCCCATGGCGTCGAGTTCGGGGAGTTTGTCGAAGGTGGCGTAGTACAGGACGGTGGAAAGGAAGTTGTAGGGGTTGGGGGGACAGCCGGGGATATTGATGATCGCCTTGTCCTTGACCAGCTCACCGACGCCGACCGCGCCGGTCGGATTCGGGCCGACCGACTGGATGCCGCCGTAGCTGGCACAGGTCCCGATGGCGATAATCGCCGCCGCGCCGGCCGCGATCTCCTTGAGGGAATCGAGGGCGGTCTTTCCCGCCACCTTGCAGTAGATGCCGTCATGGCGGGTGGGGATGGCGCCTTCGACAACGAGGATATACTTACCGTAGTTGGTCTGCATCGAGTCGTGCAGCGCTGCTTCGGCCTGGTGTCCGGCTCCGGCCATGAGGGTTTCGTGGTAGTCGAGGGAGATCATGTCAAGGATCAGCGTCGCCAGCTCGGGATGCGAGGAGCGCAGCAGCGATTCCGAGCAGCCGGTACACTCCTGAAAATGGAGCCAGATCACCGGCGGCCGCTTATCCGGGTTCTCCGCCGTTGCCGCCAACGCCTCGGACATGCCATAAGGCAGGCCAAGCATCGCCGAGACGGTGACGACTGTCTTGATAAAATCACGGCGGTTGATTTCAGGTAAAAAGTCGTGAAAGCCCATGAAAACCTCTCTCTTCGCAGAAAATAGCAATGCACACTAAAGCTGTTGCCATGGCAAGCCGTGTGCCAAGAGGAGAGATGCCGTTATCCAACTGAAATTGCTAATTTTTGTGGTTAGCGAGGTATTTTGTCCGCAACCGGCTTGATTCTTTTTGTCCGCGCCTGTATCCTTTTGTCCGACCTGCTGTAGGGGCGGTTCGTGAACCGCCCTTGTCTAACCGATCAAAATCGGGCGGTTCGTGAACCGCCCTTGTCTAACCGATCAAAATCGGGCGGTTCGTGAACCGCCCCTACGCAATCAATGACTGGACACAATGAATGTCAACCGTCTTTATCTGTGACGACGAAGAAGATCTTCTGCGTTATCTCGGCAAACTCCTCGTTGCCAGCGGCTATCAGGTTGAGACCTTTTCCCGCGGCATCGATCTCCTCGAACGCCTCAATGCGGGCGATCTCCCCCCCTGCGACGCCATCCTGCAGGATGTGCGCATGCCGGACATGGACGGGCTGCAGACCCTGGCGCTCGCCCGCACCCGCTGGCCGCAGGTGCCGGTGGTGGTGATGACCGCCCACGCCGCCATCGATGACGCGGTCCAGGCGATGAAGCAGGGGGCTTACGACTACCTGACCAAACCCTTCCCCAAGGAGAAGATCCTCGGTCTCCTCGGCCACCTCCTCGATCACTCCCGCCTCGAAGAGGAGAACCGGCAGCTCCGTCAGGAACTGCACCGCTCACAGGTCGGGCGCAACGAGATCGTCTTTCGCAGTGCCGCCTTCCGCAGCGTCTACGACCTCACCCTGCAGGTCGCCGAGAGTGACGCCAACATCCTCATCACCGGTGAATCCGGGACCGGCAAGGAGCTCATCGCCGCGGCCCTGCACTACAACAGCCCGCGCCGGAATGCCCCCTTTGTCACCCTCAACTGCGCCACCCTCACCGACCATCTCCTGGAGAGCCAGCTCTTCGGCCATATCCGCGGCGCCTTTACCGGCGCCATCGTCAACCAGAAGGGGCTCCTCGAAGAAGCTGATGGCGGCACCCTCTTCCTTGACGAAATTGGCGATGTCAGCCCGGCCGTACAGGCGAAGCTGCTGCGGGTGACGCAGGAGAAGGAGTTCATGCCGATCGGCAGCACCCGCTCCCGCAAGGTCGAGGTGCGCTTTGTCGCCGCCACCAACAAGGAGATGCTGCAGGAGGTCAAGGAAGGGCGCTTTCGCGAGGATCTTTACTACCGCCTCAACGTCATCAATCTCACCCTGCCGCCACTGCGCGAGCGCAAAGACGATATCGAACCCCTCGCGAAGCACTTTTTGGAGATACAGACGCAACGGATGAAACGACCGGTGCGCCGCTTTGCAGCGGCCGCTCTCGACCTCCTGCTGGCCTACGACTGGCCCGGGAATGTCCGCGAGCTTGCGAACGTCATCGAGCGCGCCGTTATCCTTTGTCGCGGTGAAGAGATCACCGCCAGCCTCCTGCCGCTGCGGCCGCAACGCCCAACCAGCACCGCCCCGGATATACCTGCCGCCCTCATCCCTCTCGACGAGATCGAGCGCCGTCATATTGGCGTGGTCCTCAAGGAGACCGGTTTTCACAAAAGCCGCAGTGCCGAGATTCTCGGCATCTCGCGCAAGACTCTCGACCGCAAGATTATCGAATACGGCATCAAGGAGTCGCGGGGATGAATCGCTTCCGCACCTCCATCCGCGTCAAGCTCACCGCCACCATCCTGCTGCCACTCATCGCCACGGTCGCCCTGTGCTGGGCAGTCGGGGCGTCGCTGATGACCAATCGCCTGGTCAACATCGCCCAGCAGGCAGTGGCGGCCGACCTCAATGCCGCACAGGGGATTCTCCGTGCCGAAGTCATCCACGTCGCCGAGAGCGTCAAACTCGCCAGCCAGGCCCCGGCCCTCATCGCCCGACCGCCAGAGCGTCTATATTCCGCCGTCCTTGAAACCCTGCAAAGCAGCGCCCGCAGTGGCCGGCTGAGTTTTTTGACCGTCACCGATCGTTACGGTAATCCCCTTTACCGCCTCGGTGGTGCCGATCTCTCCGGCCGCCTTGGCGCTGAAAATACCCTGGTGAGTGCCGCCCTGGCCGGTGAAGCCGTAAGCGGGATTGAAGTCCTCAGCGCCAACGCGGCCTTACAGGAAAACCCGCAATTGCGTTCGCAACTAACGGTCGCGGTGCAGGCGACGCCGCATGCGCAGCAGCATACGGTCGCTTATGAAAACCGCGGGATGTTTCTGATCGCGGCCGTCCCGCTGCGGGATCAACAGGGGGAGATCATCGGCGCCCTTTGGGGCGGACAGCTGCTGAATCAGGAAGGGCGCATTGTCGAACAGATTGTACAGGTCCTCTTTGGCGACGGTGAAGAGCGGCAACTGCGGCGCGGTAATGCCACCCTCTTTCTTGACGATGTCCGCATCAGCACAACCGTCCAGAACGAACGGGGAGAGCGCGCCCTCGGCAGTTTGATGGCCGACGAAGTGCGTCAGGTGATCAGCCGCGGCGAACGCTGGCTCGGCCGCGCTTTTGTTGTCAATGCCTGGCATCTCTCTGCTTACGAACCGCTGCGCAACAACAACGGCGCGGTGATCGGCGCCCTGTATGTCGGCATCCCCGAAGCGCCATTTGAGCTGCTGCGCACCCGCATCAACCTCACCTTCGCCGCCATTCTCACCGGCGTTGCCCTGATCGGCGCCCTGGTGGCAGCCTGGCTCGGCGCTTCGCTGGCCCGGCCGATCAAAGCGTTGGAAGAAGGCGTGCGCCGCGTCGCCAACGGCGAATCCGCGCCGGATATCACTGTGCAGGGGCACGATGAAATTGCCGCGCTCGGGGAGGAATTCAACACGATGAAGCAGCGTCTGGTCAACCGTGAAGAGGAGATTCACGGCCTCAACCGGACGCTGGAAGCGAAGGTCGAAGCACGTACCGCAGAGTTGGCTGAGAAGACCGCTGAACTCCTCAATACCCAGCGGGAGCTTTCCCGCGCCGAACGCCTCGCCTCCATCGGCCTCCTCGCTTCCGGGGTGGCGCACGAAATCAACAACCCCCTGGCGATTATTCGCGGCAACGCTGAACTCATGCTGATGAACGAAGAGAAGAGCGAAGAAGCCGAAACCGTCCTCCGTCAGAGCGGGCGCATTGAAAGGATCGTCGCTAATCTCCTTACCTTTGCGCGCGGCGGCCAACTCCACCTCGGCAGCGTCCGCCCGGCACAGCTCCTCGATGATATCCTTGCCGGGATCAGGCATCAGATCCCCCTCGACCGCTATACTGTCACCTGTCAACACCTGGCCCCTGATGCAATGGTGATCGGCGATGAAGACCAACTCCGCCAGGTCTTTACCAATCTCCTTCTCAATGCCCTGCAGGTCATGCCCGAGGGCGGCGACCTCAGCATTGTCAGCGCCAGCACCGACCAGGGCGCCTGCCGGATCACGATCAGCGACAGCGGTCCCGGCATCAGCCCGGAGGCAATGGAAAAGCTCTTTACCCCCTTCTTCACCACCCGCCGAGGCGGCACCGGTCTCGGCCTGGCTATCTCCTACGCCATCGTTCGCGACCACGGCGGCAGCATCAGTGTTGAGAATGTCACTGGACGAGGGGCAGCTTTTTCGGTAGTTTTACCGTAAGAGCGGTCTCCAGTCCGCTCTTACAATTTAATTCTTTCAGCCATTGACTTTCAACCTCAACCAAGGAGCCGCCCATGCCCCATTATGCCCTGACCATCATTGGTCGCGATCGCCCCGGTATCGTCACCGAAGTTACCGAAATTCTTTTTAAACTCGGCTGCAATATCGCCGATTCGAGCAGTACGCTCCTCGGTGGCCAATACGCGATGATCCAGATCATCTCCCACCCGGCGATCGATTCGACAGAGCAGCTCGCCGCCGCTTTTGCCCCCCTGGAGGCCACCGGTCTCTCCGCTTTTGTTCGCCGCATCGAACCAAAAAAGTGGCAACGCCACGAGATCGGCGGCGAAATCTACATGATCTCGGTCTATGGTTCCGATAAACCGGGGATCGTTTATCGTGTCGCCAAAGAGCTCTCGGATCGCCAGGTCAATATCACCGACCTCAACACCAAACTGGTCGGCAGTGAAGAACGGCCGGTCTATGTCATGATGCTCGAAGCGGTTCTGCCAGAGAGCATCGATGAAGCCGAGTTGACCCGGGTGCTAATGGCTCTGCAAGGGGAGTTAAAGGTCGACATTACCATCCGATCCATTACGCCGGTCGAGCTCTGATCATGGCGATCTGCGAAATCCTCATCTATCCCGACGAACGGCTCAAAACCCGCTGTGCCCCGGTGGCTGCAGGTGACGCCGAAGTCGATGCCCTCATCCAGAACCTCGTCGACACCATGCTCGCGTCGGGCCACTCGGTCGGCGTCGCCGCCCCGCAGATCGGCGATCTGCGCCGGGTGGCGGTGGTCGATGTCTCGCGCAGCAAACTCGGCCGCGATAACCACCACGGTCTGCTGACCATGGTCAATCCCGAAATCATTTCACACAGCGGACAGAAGGTCATGCGCGAAGGGTGCATGAGTGTCCCCGATTACACCGGCAATGTCACCCGCGCCGAAGAGATCGTCGTCGAATTCCTCGATCGCGACAACAGTGAACGCGTCATCCGCGCTTCCGGCTTTGAAGCCGTGGCGATTCAACACGAGCTCGACCACCTCGACGGTTTGCTCTTTCTCGACCGCGTCTCCAGTCTCAAGACCGATGTCTTTCGACGCAAGGGGTAAGAATAAAAAAACCGGTGACCCAGGTTCCAGCAAAAAGGCGACCCCGATGAAGGGTCGCCTTTTTGCTTTTTCAACTTAACCGGCTCTGCTTCAGCCGTTTACTCAAGGCCGGCTGCGAAATTCCGAGGAGGCGCGCCGCCAGCGACTGGTTGCCGGCGGCGCGGCGCATCGCTTCTTCCACCAAAAGTTCGGCGGCATCGCCGAAGGTCGGCAACCGTTCCAGCCCGCTAAAAGGATTCCCCCCCGCGGCCGGCAGCACCGCCCCACCGCCCGGACCGATCGCCTGGACAAAACTCTCCATCGACAGTACCCGGTCGCGATGGACACTGACCGCGTCGTAAACCATGGAGCGCAGTTCGCGGACATTTCCGGGAAAAGGGTAGGTGGCGAGAAGTTGCGCCAATTCACGTGGCGGCGTCGGCTTCTTCTTGTCGAGATCGTCCGCCGCTGCCGCAAGAAAATAGTCAAGAAGCAGTGGGATATCCCCTTTGCGGTCGCGCAGCGGCGGCACATGAATGCGGTGGGTACGCAGGCGGTAGTAAAGGTCGCGGCGAAAGCGCCCTTGGGCTTCACGTTCAACAAGATCACAGTGGGTGGCGACGATGATCCGGGCTTTGAGGCGCTTGGGGCGGTCGCTGCCGAGGGGGAAATATTCCCCTTCCTGCAGCAAACGAAGCAGCTTGACCTGCGAAGCAATGCTGAGGTCACCGATCTCGTCAAGAAAGAGGGTTCCGTCCGCCGCTTCCTCAATCATCCCCTTGCGTGGCTGATCAGCTCCGGTAAAGGCGCCGCGCAGATGGCCAAAGAGGGTGTCGGCAAAGACCGTGTCATCAAGCCCGGCGACATTCACTGCGACCAGCGGCCCTTTGCAGCCGCTCAGGGCGTGGGCGGCACGGGCAAGGAGTTCTTTGCCGACGCCGCTTTCACCGGTGATCAACAGCGGCTGTGGGCTCCTTGCGACAGCTTCGACATAAGCAAAGATCGTCTGCATGCCGCGATCGGTCGTGAGAATACGGCTGAACGCATCTGGATGCTGGACTGTACCGGACAGAAAACGATCGGTAATCTCGCGATTATCCTGTTCGAGTTCGCGCATGCGGATAGCGCGGAGAACCCCGCCGATCAGTCGGTCTTCCTCGACAGTCTTGACAAAGTAGTCAAAGGCGCCGAGTTTGATACACTGTACCGCGGTCTCGACCTGATTGAGGCCGGAGATGACGATCACCGTTGTCTCGGGGTGGCGTTCTGCAATCTGCGCCAAAAGCTGTTCGCCGGAGAGGTGGGGCATGGTCAGATCGAGGAGAATCAGACCGACGCTGGAGCGATCGAGTAACGCCATGACCTGGCGGCTGTCGGCGCAGGTCTGCAGATTGGTTATTCCGGCAGACCGCTCCAGAGCCAAGGCTAGGGAATGGAGCCAGGCCGGTTCGTCATCGACCAAGAGGACAGTAAAGGAGGGGTAAGGCGTTGGGCTCATGGGGCAAACTCGCGTTGGGGGGTGGGGAGATGGACCGTGACGTTCGTGCCAACACTGGCAGTCGAAGCAAACTCCAGGGTCCCGCCATGTTTTTCAATGATTCCGGCGCTGATGGCCAGGCCGAGGCCGGTGCCGCCGATCTCACGCTTGGTGGTAAAGAAGGGGTCGGTGAGGTGGGGCAGATGCTCGGGGAGGATCCCGCTGCCGCTGTCGTGCACCTCGAGAATCACCACTGCAGCGCTGCGGTCGAAGCGGGTGCGGACAGTAATGGCGGCGCTGCGGTCGGGCAGAGCCTGACAAGCGTTCAGGACGAGATTGATCACCACCTGTTCGATCCGCTGCGGGCTGCCGCAGATCTCGGGGAGGTTATTCGCTAGTTCGAGGTGAAAGTGGGCAGTCGCCTTGCGCAGGGTCGGATCGACCAGGCGCAGCGCCGCCTCGACCACCGGATTCAGTGCAAAGAAGGTCGAAATCGCCGCATCGTCACGGCGCGAAAAGTCTTTGAGGTCATCGACGATGCGGCGGATGCGGCGGGCGCTCTCCTGCACTTCGTCGGTCAGGCGCGGGACCTCTTGACGCATCCGCGAATAGGGGAGGCCGCCGAGAGAGAAATCGCCGTGCTGCCGGAAATGCTCTTCAAGAATCTCGACCGCATCAGCATAGGCTTCTTTGAGGATGGGGGTGTTGAGCAGGATCAACGCATTGGGATTGTTGATTTCGTGGGCAACACCGGAGACGAGGATACCGAGGGAGGCCATCTTGTCGGCCTGAATCAACTTGTCCTGATGGCGTTGCAACTCTTCGAGGGCACGCTTGCGTTCTGTGACTTCACTGGCGAGTTCGGCGGTCCGCATCGCCACCCGGCGCTGCAGAGTGCGCGACCAGACTACTGTCGCCATGAGGATCAGCAGGAGGGGTCCGACAATGAAAGCGCCATAGCGCACCGCCTTTTCCCAAGAGATCCGGCGGCTCTCCTGCACGCCGAGCCATTGGTCATAGATCTCCTGATACTGCCCGGTCTTCTGGACAATCGCCAGGCCTTCGGAGAAACGCGCCAGGAGTTCGGCATCCCCCTTCTTCACCGCATAGCCGTACTTCTGTACAGCGATATTGCGGGCCACCGGGGTCAGGTTGGAAAGATTGAGCTCACGCACCAGCGACATCCCCGGCAGGATGGCGATGATCGAATAATCGTGCTGCCCGGAAGAGAGTAAACGCAGAGCATCCGCCGGGGTGCCGGTAAGGACGAGATCCGGACCGTAGCCGGCGGCCATGAGAGTGTCGTACATGATCCCTTCTTTAAAGAGGATGATCTTCTTCCCGTGCAACTCGTCGAGACTACTCACCGGCGGCGAATCGCTGCGGGCAAAGATGGCGTGCTGAATAATCGCCGTCGGCGGCGAAAAATCGTGCTCCTGGGCGCGGAGATCAGAGTAGGAAAGGCCCTGGAGGATATCGATCTCGCCACTGACAAGACCGGCCCGGATATCGGACCAGTTGCCAAAGCGGAACTCCACCTCCATCCCCATAACTTTGGCGATCGCCCGGGTCAGATCGACATTGTAGCCGGCAGGTGTGCCGTTTTTGTCAAGAAATTCATAGGGCGGATAGGCACGGTTAGCGCCGACGACAATCACCCGTTCAACGTGCCCCGGCGGCTCAGAGAGAGCGATGGACGGCAGAAAGAGGAAGAGGATGGCGAAAAAGAAGCCCGTCACGATTTGCTCATGATCGAAAGGAAGTCGATAATTCATGCGGCAATTATGGTGTGCCGCAGCTGTTTTGCACAAGGGCTTTTTACTGACGGCAGAGAGATTTACGGGAGGAGGGGAATTCCAGCAGTAAAGCAAGAAAGGCGCCTCGCGCCGTTGCGTGAAACTGCTTTTTCTATTTGTCCTCTGGGCTACGATGCGACAATTAAGAAGGATAAAATTATGAACCGCCCGGACAGCAAGCGGTCCGGGCGGTTTTCGTTGTGAGTGGGAATAAACCTCCTGCTTTTCTCTGGATCTGGCGGCGCCGCGCTGCAAGAGCATTAATTCCTTTGAGGCTCAATGGCAGCCAAACCCGCCGGCATTCCAAAGTCACGCACACTCTCCAGCCCGAATTCCAGCCAGACGATGGCGAGGATCTTCCCGGCATCGATAACCGGGGCGGCCAAATCAAGCGATCCAGGTTGAGGGCTTGGTCTGGATATCAACTCCGTCGCCGCTGTTGCCCAGGCGGCCTTCTCTCCACCCTCGCCGGTCGTGGCCAACTTGGCATCGCTTGAGTAGTCTACCGCAGCATCGGGCCGCAGAACGTGGATTCCTTCGACGCCAGGTATCCTCAAGAGACTGACGGCGGATATCTCGATACTCTCACGCCGTCCAGTCAGGATCGAGGGCGTGATTCCGGAGACAAAGGACCAAAGAACAGCCTCCGCCTGGCGGCCTGCGAGCGTTTCCGCCCATTGCGTAGCTTCACCCCGCAGGGTCGTGAGTTGTGCGCGATGAAGCTCGGCTGCCGCCGTCGCTTCCTTGACGCTCCGTCCATGCTCAAAATACCACCCAGCCGCAGCTCCTGCTGCAATGCAGACTAACGCAACCAAGACATAGGATAGAACCTTACTCTTCATTGCTGTGCCTCCTTCAGTTGTAGGTGGGGTTGTCCCACTTAGGTGGACGGTTAAGAGCTTTGAACTCCAGCGCTGAGAGCATACCTCTTTTTTTCATTCCTAGATCTTATCCAGCAATTGCTGTTTCTCTTTTTCAAGCTGTTCTGCTTTTTCGGCCTTATCGAACACAACTTCCTCAGCAACGGAAACGCTCTCTATGGGTACCGGTTTTGTCGCGGCGGGAATGACTTTCAAATCGTCTGGCAATCGCCGCTGATTCATAAATGCCGGTGACATAATTTCAACTCTGTTTCCATGCAAGGTGTCTAAAACACATCGACAAAGATTAGAACGAGCGGTTAGAAGGCTTTTAATCTCCCTCAACATTCCGCTTACTTTATAGGTGATTGAATAATTCCCAAGTTCCAGAATTTGAATGAACGGTTCCTCAAGACCGCATTCTTTAGCGGCATCCAGCAACAGAGATTCGACCTTTGAGTGATGAATATCGTAGCCTAAAGATAGGGTTGTTGAGACAATGGTGCCCGAACTGCGGGTCACGGAAATGGGGGTTGTAATCATGTATGTGTTTGGGAGGGCGACCAATTCCCGGTTCTCGGTTTGTATCTCTGTATCCAATAATCCACGTTCGACTACGCGACCGAAGTATTCTCCAACTTTGATGAAATCACCGGTACGGAATGGTTTTGTTACCCGAAGCATTAGTCCGGCCATAAGGTTCGCGAAGATTGTGCCTGATGAAAAGGCGAAGGTACCCGAAATTACCAAGCCGATAAGCGCGATAATCTGATTGCGGGAACTCACACTGACAGGAAGTGCAAGAGCAATTGCAATCACACCGACAAGAGTTAACCCTAGCATGACAAGCTGCCGGGGAAGCAGTCGCTCGTTTCCGAGGTCCGGGTGTCGGGCGATGAGTATTCGATGTGCGCCCCAAAGCAATACCCCAATAATAACGGATGTTCCCAAGAGAGGAAAAAACGGATTAATGAATTCAATAACGGTATTCAAAAATGACATATGCGATCCCTTTTTACACCCTCCCGAACGGTTCATGATAACCGGCGGCGACGCGAAGATTCAGCCGCCACAGCCATTAAGATTTTGCTCTTCAATGTTGCACAGACTGTATTTTCCGGCCGGTTAACTCCAAGTACGTGCCTTATTATATTCATCAGATTAAAGAATGCTATGCATTTTTCGTATTACCCCCAACGATTGAAGCGGCACGATTATCTGGCGCCTCCATCAGCATTCGAGCCTCTTTCAACGCGCCTCTCAAGATGCGACACAACGGGCCCGGGGTGGCTAAACAAGTCACCGGCCACGCCTTGCGTCACTCTTTTACCACCCACCTGCTGGAAGGGGGACCGATATTCGTACCGTCCAGGATTATCTCGGTCATACCGACCTACACACGACCATGATCGATACGCACGTTGTCAGCAATAATCCCCCTGGAAGGGCTCTCTCATCTTGATCGTTGAGACCTGATGATGACCGGTAGTGAGGGGAAGATGGCAAGATTTACAGGGGACGGTTCAGAGTTCTTCCGGGGGGAAGGCGACAACCGCATCGAGCGAAGCGGCACCGATCAGAAGCATGACCAGGCGGTCGACGCCGAGGGCGATGCCGGCGGAGGGGGGGAGATGGGTGAGCTCGGCAAGGAATGGCTCCGGGAGAGGGAGCGGAGTCTTCCCCAGTGCGCGGCGGGCGGACTCATCACTAGCGAGGCGCTGGCGCTGCTCGTCCGGGTCGGTCAGTTCGGAGAAGGCATTGGCGATCTCGATCCCGGCAATATAGAGCTCGAAACGTTCGGCAAGGTCGAGTTGATTCGCCTTACGGCGGGCGAGAGCGGCAAGTTGGGCAGGGTAATCATAAAGAAAGGTCGGTCGCCCTTGCCCGAGCCGCGGTTCGACCGCACTGGTCAGAATTTCATCAAACCGATCGGCGGCAAGGGCTTGGGCCAATGACAACGGAGCATAAGCGGCAAAGGCGTCGGCGACCGTGAGCCGCTCCCACGCGGGGGACAGGTCGATCGCGGTGCCTCGGACCTTGAGAACTCTCGACGGCACCAGCGCCCGCAGCAGGGCTTCGCAGTCGTCCATCAAATCGAGGTAATCGGCATCGCTGCGGTACCATTCAAGCATGGTGAATTCCGGCAGATGCCGCCCGCCTCGCTCCCCTTCGCGCCAGACCCGGCAAATCTGGAAAAGACGCGGATAACCGGCGGCAAGGAGGCGCTTCATGCAGAGTTCGGGGGAGGTGTGCAGAAACCAGCTACCGCTGCGCACGGCATCGATATGGAGCTCGGGAGCATTGACCGGAATGCGCTGCGGTGTCTCGACTTCAAGAAAATCCTGATCAATAAAGAAGGCCCGGATCGTTTGCACGATCCGGGCTCTTGCTTCCAGGGCGGGACGGCGCTTGGCCAGCTGCCAATTCCCTGCCATTGTGATTATTCTTTCACCCGGGTGACGTATTCGCCGCTGCGGGTGTCAATCTGAATGACATCGCCTTCTTCGACAAAGGGCGGCACACTCAGAGTGTAACCCCCTTCGACGGTGGCCGGCTTGCTGTTGCCGGCGGCGGTGTCGCCCTTGACCCAGGGGTCGGAACGCTCGACGCGGAGATTGACGAAGTTCGGCAGGGTGATGCCGATAGCTCGGCCGTTGAACATGAGGATTTCAACCTCCATGTTATCGCGCAAAAAGAGCTTGTCATCGCCGAGCGTCGCTTCCGAGAGATATATCTGCTCGAAAGTTTTGTTGTCCATGAAAACGTAGCCGGCTTCGTCCTGATAAAGATATTGCATGCGGACGTCTTCGAGTTGGGCCGGCTCGAAGGAGTCTCCCGAACGGTAGGAGCGGTCGAAAAGCGAGCCGGTGATCATATTGCGCAGCTTGCACTTGTAGATCGCCTGGCCCTTCCCCGGTTTGGCAAAGTCGAAACCGGCGATGATGTGGGGTTCACCGTCGATGAGGAGCTTAAGGCCTTTTTTCAGATCGGAACATGAGTACATAGAGATACGTTCTCCTTCAACTTCTTTTTAAATTTTCGGGGCTGGATTTAAACACAAGCAACACTGGTTGTCACGCAAAAACAGAGAATACTGCCTTCCATCAAGGGGATAAAGGGCGTTCGACAATAAAGAGGGTAATTTCCGGCGGCGAGAAGAGGCGCATCGGCGGTCCCCAGGTGCCGGTGCCGCGACTGGCGTAAAGCCAGGCGCCGGACGCCAGATGATAAAGGCCGTCCTGCTGCGGATAATGCAGTCGGGTGACAAGATTGAAGGGGAAAATCTGGCCGCGATGGGCGTGCCCCGAGAGTTGCAGATCGAAACGTCCCAAAGTGCTGGCATTGACCAGAGGGCGATGTTTGAGCAGCAGGGTGAAACCCACCTTTTCGACAGGAAGAAGTACCTCTTCCGTCTGCGCCTTGCCGGTTGCCGGATCATCGACACCAACGATACTCAATCCTGGTTGAATGATTATCCGCTGATTGCGCAGGACCGTGAATCCCCCCTGCCGGAGAAAGTAGAGAGCATCATTTATCCCGGCATAGACTTCATGATTACCGGTCACCGCGTATTTACCGAGAGGAGGGATCAATGATGCGGTCAACGGCACAAGTTCTTCGAGATGGTCAAGGCGGGCATCGACCATATCGCCGGTGGCAACGAGGAGATCGGGTTGAAGGTTGCGGATCTTCTCGACAACCGTGCGCAGCGTCCCTGCGCGATGAATCAGGCCGAGATGGAGATCAGAGAGTTGAACGATGCGTATGGAGTTCAACTCCGGCGGTAAAGCCGCGGAGCGGATCGTCACCGTTTCAATGTGGATTGTACTCGCTTCGTAAAGGGCATAAGTGCCGAGGAGCAGGGTCAACCCCAGCACGGCGATAGCGCTTGCCGATGCGTCCATTGGAACAAGGGCAAGGGTCGGGATGCTACGGTTAAACAGAAGGATGAGAGCGGAAACAAGGGCGCGCAGGGCAAAGAGGGCAAAGGCGATAAAGAGGAAACCGAGCCAGAGATAGCCACCCCAGGCAGCGATGCGTGCCGGCAGATCGGCACCGCTGCGCTCCAAAAGGCGACTGAGAATCGGCGCGACAATCATTAGGAGCGTCCAGCTCAGAGCCAGAGGGACGACGCAAGGGTGGTGCGGCAGGAGGGGACGCACACCCCGCCAGACCACGTAGTGCATCACTCCGTAAATACCGACGAACGAAAGAAGAAAAAAAGTCATCAGCTAAGAAAAAAGCCCCCGAAAAAAACTCCGGGGGCCTTGCATGCTGGACAGGTTGGGCTATTCAACTTTGACTGCAGCATCTTCGATCATGACTGAATATTTGTATCCGTAGCCAAAATCCTTATCTGCAACGACGACGCCGGAGACGAGGACCGTATCCCCCTGTTTGGCGACGCCACTGGTGGTGATGGTCAGATCGTTGCTCCCCTCCGAACCGGAACCATCCTGCACATGAATCCAGTTTTTCCCCATGATCTCCGGGCTGAATTTGACGACCTTGCCGCGAACCTTGATCGACTTGCCGGCGAGGCTCCCTTTTTCGGCGAAGACTTCCGCTACGGTCTTGTCGGCCTTCGCTATCCCGCTGATCTTTTGCGCCGGCTGGACAGCCACCTGCGGATGCCCTTCAACCGGAGCAACCTTCGCGGTCGCCATTGCACTGCTGCCGCCGTTGACCATGACACTGTCAACGAAGTAGACAACATCAAAGGTACGCTTCAGCGATTTGCTTTCGTAATTTTGCATGGCCATGGCGTTGGCAGGGAGTGTGACGTTGTCACCAACCGCCACCTTGAACTCGGGGGCTGCAGCCCACGACTTTGTCCCGCCGTTTTCGACCAATACGTAAGTGTAACCGCCGGTGTTCATCGTCTCAACGACTGTTCCGGTTATCCCTTGAACCGCGCCAGGAGCGGCCGAAGCAGCCGGAGCAACCACTTTGGCTTCAGGAACAGGTGCAGTTGCTTCTTTTTTGCTGCATCCGACGGTGAGACTGAGAGCCGCGACCGAAACGAGCATTAACGTTATGGATCTTTTCACTGGGGTGTTCCTCCATCTGAATGTGGTTTGTGGTGTGTCATTAAGTTGAAAATTTAACATACCTTTACGGCGGAGGGCAAGAGGGGCTCGGTCGATTTCTCAACGCCCGTAAAGGGTCGTTAAATCTCTAAGAAAATCCTGCCAGGACGGCAACAGGGAATCCCCTTGCCCTTGCCAGCGCCATTGCCAGTTACCCTCCGCGGCGCCCGGACGATTAAAACGGGCGGTGCTATCGAGCCGCAACAAATCCTGCAGAGGGAAGATGCAGAGACGGCTGACACTTGCGGCCGCCAGACGCAACAGTTCGGCGGCGGGGTCAACTACCGCTCGGCCCAGATAACGGGAAACAGCGCTGCGCTCTTCCTCACTGAGCTGTTGCCACCAGCCGACAGTGGTGTCATTGTCGTGAGTACCGCTGTAAACGACAGAATTACGCTGGTAATTATGCGGGAGGTAAGGATTTTCGGCACCACTGCCAAAGGCGAAGTGGAGGATCTTCATCCCTGGATAGCCGAAGTGATCGCGGAGCGCCTCGACATCGGGAGTGATGTAGCCAAGATCTTCGGCAATTACCGGCAGCGGCCCCAGACAGGCCGTCGCCGCAGTAAAAAACTCCTGACCGGGGACGTGGGCCCAAATGCCGTGAACCGCCGTCGGTTCCGCCGCCGGGATCGACCAGCACGCGGCAAAGCCGCGAAAGTGATCGATGCGGATGAGGTCATAGAGAACCAGGTTGCGGCGCAAGCGATCGATCCACCAGCTGAAGCCGTCGGTCCTGAGCTTCTCCCAGTTGTAGAGAGGGTTTCCCCAGCGTTGCCCGGTGACGGAGAAGTAGTCGGGGGGAACACCGGCGACCTGAGTGGCGCGCCCCTCTTTATCGAGTTGAAAGTAGTGCCGATGCGCCCAGACATCGGCAGAATCTTCGGCGACAAAGATCGGCAGATCGCCAAAGAGACGCACACCTCGGTCGGCGGCATAAGCCTTGAGGGTCTGCCACTGCTCAGCAAAGACGAATTGACTATAGGTTTCAACGGCAACCGCTCCTGACAGCTCGGTGCGGATGGCGAGGAGCGTCTCGGGCTCACGATCCCGTAACCCCGCTGGCCACTCCACCCAGGGATGGTTCCCCATATGGCTGCGAATCGCACTATAAAGGACATAGTCGTCAAGCCAGTAAGCTTCCTGTGCACAAAAATCGGCAAAGCGCTTACGGCGCTCCTGCGTAGCGCGCAATGAAAAGCCGGTGCTGGCCTGTTGGATCAGGTTAAATTTAAAGGTACGGACCGCCCCAAAGTCGATAACAGCAGCCGGGAAGGAGTGGGAAGGGATCTCTTCTGCGCTCAAATCTCCGCTGGCGACCAGAGATTCCAGGCTGATCAGCAGAGGATTGCCGGCAAAGGCCGAGAAGGAACTGTAAGGGGAATCGCCGTAACCGGTCGGACCGAGGGGGAGGATCTGCCAGACCTTCTGCCCGCATTCCTGCAGAAGATCAATGAATTCCCTGGCGGCAACACCGAGATCACCGATGCCGTGCGGCCCCGGCAGGGCCGTCGGATGGAGGAGGACGCCGCTGGCGCGTTCGATTAACAAAGTTACCTCCTTTTGGGGATTTTTTCACTTTGTAAGGATGCCATGTTTCTGGAGAATTACAAAGAAAAAGGACTATCTATCCGGAGAGTGAAGATTTGCCAGGTTTCATCCATAAAAAACTTGCCTGCATATCTTCTTTTCTGCTACCTTTTCGCCGCAAAATAACCCTTTTTAAGGAGTATCCTATGCGGTGGTTAAGTAGTTCATTGGGCAAGAAGTATGTGATGGCTTTGACCGGATTTTTTCTGGTCTTCTTTGCGCTGGCGCACATGCTGGGGAACCTG